>JAPHUG010000415.1 GCA_026197195.1 Sedimenticola sp. | reverse complement strand
GCCATACACTTCGACCCGTCCAACCGAGGACTCTAGGATAATGTTTGATAAAATTCTGATTGCCAACCGGGGTGAAATAGCCTGTCGTGTTGCACGTACGGCACGACGCATGGGGATAGCGACTGTTGCGGTTTATTCCGAGGCAGATGCAGAAGCGATGCATGTGGCGCTGTGTGATGAGGCTTACTTGATTGGTCCCGCTCCGGCAAAAGAGAGTTATCTCAGGGCGGACAAGATATTGGAAGTGGCCAAGGCTTCGGGTGCTCAGGCGGTACATCCGGGCTATGGTTTCCTTTCAGAGAACGCCGATTTTGCCGAGGCGTGCCAAGCGGCTGGTATTACCTTTATTGGGCCCCCTTCGTCTGCCATTGTGGCAATGGGTTCAAAAAGCGAAGCTAAAATCATAATGACAGAGGCCAATGTACCCCTGGTGCCCGGCTATCATGGTGATGACCAATCGCTGGAAACCCTCAAAAGTGAAGCGGACAGTATGGGCTACCCCCTGCTGATCAAGGCCACCGCGGGTGGTGGTGGAAAGGGCATGCGGGTTGTCAGTAGCTCGGCCGATTTTGAGAAGGGCCTGAATGCCGCCAAGCGTGAGGCTGTTGCTTCTTTTGGCGATGATAAGGTGTTAATCGAACGTTACCTGCTCTCTCCACGTCATGTGGAGCTTCAGGTGTTTGCCGACACACAGGGCAATGCGGTACATCTTTTTGAGCGGGACTGCTCAGTTCAGCGTCGCCACCAAAAAGTATTAGAGGAAGCCCCTGCGCCTGGGATGACACTCGAGTTACGCGCCGAAATGGGCGAAGCCGCGACCAATGCAGCCAAGGCGATTGGTTATGTCGGTGCGGGTACCGTTGAGTTTCTGCTCGACAGTGATGGCAAGTTTTATTTCATGGAGATGAACACCCGTTTGCAGGTGGAGCATCCTGTGACCGAAATGATATCCGGCCAGGATCTGGTCGAGTGGCAGTTGAAGGTTGCAGCAGGTGAACCACTGCCCCTGTCACAATCTGATCTGCAGATAAATGGCCATGCCTTTGAGGCAAGGGTCTATGCAGAAAATCCAGCCAAGGATTTCCTGCCGGCCACGGGAAAGCTGCGCTATCTTCAGACCCCGGAACAGGGCCCCTGTGTGCGAGTTGATACTGGCGTGGAGCAGGGCGATGAGGTGAGTGTTCATTACGACCCGATGATCGCCAAGCTGATTGTCTGGGGTGAGGATCGAGCCACTGCGCTGCATAAATTACGGGCGGCTTTAGCGGATTATCGTATTGTCGGTGTCACCACCAATCTTGAATTTCTCTCTACACTTTGTGCCTTACCCGCTTTTGCTGATGCCGACCTGGACACGGGTTTCATTGAAAAACATGAGTCCGAACTTTTTCCAGTAGCTGAAGCGCTGTCTGATGATATTCTGGCTATTGCTGCACTTCATGAATTGTTGATTGAGCAGCAACAGGCACAGCAACTGCAAGTGGAATCGAAAGATCCTTTCTCTCCCTGGGGGAGTGGCACAGGCTGGCGCATGAATCAGGACAGTTTCCATGCCCTGCACTGGTCATCTGGATCAGCCGAGGGGCGCGTGGTGGCCCACTACCGTGAAGGTGCTTATCTGTTGGAGTTGCCAGGGGGTGAGTGCCTGGTATCAGGTGAGATACTGGAGAATGGTGATTTGTTGGCTGACCTGTCGGGCCGGCGTTTCAAGGTTGCTGTTATTCGCCATCACCAGGAGATAACGGTGCTGCATCAGGGCCGTTCCTGGCAGCTTACCTTGACGGACCCTAGACTCGATGCACTTGAATGTGAAGCCGACAGTGGCAGTCTGGTGGCCCCCATGACCGGTAATGTGATTGCCATCAATGTGGCCGAGGGTGATGTGGTTAAACAAGGTGATGCAGTGATGATCGTAGAGGCCATGAAGATGGAGCACACCATCTCAGCACCGAATGATGGTACTGTAAAAGAGATACGTTTTGCCGTCGGTGATCAGGTGGAAGATGGTGAAGCCCTGTTGGTGATTGAGTAGTCAATGACCGTATGTAGGCCGGGTATGGAAGAGGTGCCCAAGCGGAGCGGCTGTGACTCTACCAGGATCAAAAGAAGCAGGAAAATCACAAGCTAGAGGAAAAACGGTGCAACTACCCAAGCAAGTCAAAATCGTCGAAGTAGGTGCCCGGGACGGCCTGCAAAATGAGCCGACACCCGTACCGCTTGAAATTAAACTGGGATTGATCGAGCGGCTTGAATCAGCGGGTCTCTCGGTCATTGAAGCGGGTAGCTTTGTCTCGCCCAAATGGGTGCCACAGATGGCATCCAGTGCAGAGCTGTTTCAACAGATCAATCAGAAACCCGGTGTCAGCTATCCCATGCTGGTTCCCAACCTGAAAGGGCTTGAGGGTGCACTGGCCGCCGGCGTTAAAGAGATAGCCATCTTTGCAGCCGCTTCTGAAAGCTTTACTCAAAAAAATATCAACTGCACGATTGAAGAGAGCATTGCCCGTTACAGTGACGTCATGACACAAGCCAAACAGCAGGGTTTATTGGTGCGTGGCTATGTCTCTTGTGTACTGGGCTGTCCTTATGAGGGCGAGATAGCGCCAGAGCGTGTAGCCGATGTCGCGCGTCATCTCTATGAGATGGGCTGTTATGAAATTTCATTGGGTGACACGGTCGGTGTGGGAACGCCGACAAAAGCACAGCAGATGATTGATGCTGTCAGCCAATTTGTTCCGGTTGAAAAACTGGCAGCTCATTTTCACGACACCTATGGGCAAGCACTGGCCAATCTGTACGCTGTCTTGCAACGAGGTGTATCGATAATCGACAGTTCTGTATCGGGTCTGGGCGGTTGTCCCTACGCAAAGGGTGCCTCGGGTAATGTAGCCACCGAAGATGTGCTCTACATGTTGAATGGCCTAGGTATAAAAACCGGTATCGACATGGATAAACTGCTACAGGCGGGAGATTACATCAGTCGCCATTTGCAACGTGAGCCGGCCTCTAAAGTCGCTCGCGCACTAAGCGTAGCTGGGTAGGGTGGGCACGTCGTCTGTGCCCACG
>JAPHUG010000189.1 GCA_026197195.1 Sedimenticola sp. | reverse complement strand
TGCTCATTACTGAAGCCGTCACCGCCACAATCAGGCCGGTATAGCCCGCATCACGTAACGCCTTTGTGGCTTCATGCCCATCCATCACCGGCATGTGCATATCCATCAATATAATATCGTAAGGGGTAGCGAGCGCCTTCTCCATACCGACTTTGCCATTCTCCGCCAACTCAACCTGATGCCCTTTCATTTGGAGTCGCAAGCTCAGCATACGGCTGATCATCACATCATCCTCTACCAATAATATCCTTGCCACTACTCGCTTCCTCCTTTCGTTGGAATTGTAAAACTAAAACGACTCCCCTTTCCAAGTTCGCTGTCTACCGATACCTCACCACCATGCAGTTCAACCAACTGTTTTGTAATGGCCAACCCCAGACCGGAACCGCCCAGACTGCGGGTACTGGAGCTATCAATCTGCCTGAACTTTTCAAAAATAACCGGCAGATCATCGTCTGAAATACCGCTACCGGTATCGATCACCGACAGCTCGACAAATCCTGACTTTTCCTTAGACTCGATCGTGATACTACCCTGCTGTGTAAACTTGATCGCATTACCTATCAAATTGATTAGTATCTGTTGCAAACGAAAACGGTCGGCATACATCGCCAGACCGGTTACCTTGCTAGTCAATTCGATGCCTTTCTCTTTGGCCGATTTAGCCAATTTAGCGATAACCGAATCCACCACGTCGCTGGCAACAACCACTTCCAGAACCAGACTCATGCTCCCCGATTCAATCTTGGAGAGATCCAGCAAGTCATTGATCAATGTCAGCAGGTGTTGTCCTGATGCATCGATGTCTGTTGCCATCTGGGCAATCATCTCTGCGGGGGGTAAAGCATCGGCCTTTTTGAGTATGGGCAAATAGCCCAGGATAACGGTCAATGGCGTACGCAATTCATGACTCATCATATTGAGAAATTCAGACTTCTGCCGGTTCGCCCGCTCGGCGCTGTTTTTTGCATTGATCAGTGCCCGTTCCGCCTCCTTTTGCAGGGTGATATCCAACACGGTACCCACATAGATAGGATCACTGTCCACTTTGGCTTCACCTACCGCCAGCAGCATAGGAAAGAGAGCGCCATCCTTGCGTCGACCACTGACCTCACGACCAATGCCGATGATTTTGGCATCCCTTGTCTGCTGATAATTCCGCAGATAATCATCATGTTCGGAGTGATAGGGTTCAGGCATCAACATCTTCACATTATTCCCGACCACTTCATCTGAAGCGTAGCCGAAAATCTTCTCCGCAGCCGGATTAAAACGCTGCACGGTACCCAGTTTATCGATCGTAATGACCGCTGAGACTGCTGAATCAAGAATCGTATTGGTGGTTCGCTCACTCAACGCCAAAGCCTGGGTACGCTGCTCCACCAGGTAACGCACCTTGGCCTCTCTATACCGCAGAATCCTGACGTACTGGGTCAAAAGCAGACTCAACAACAGACCAGCAATCAGAATCAGCCAAGGCCCGACAGTTACCTCGCGATTGATATAGCTTGCAGAGGGCGTGACACTGATTGTCCAGTTTCGGCCCACCACCCGGAGTTGGGACGTATGCACATAGATGCCTGGTGCAAACGGGCCATCAACCGTGGAGAACAACAACTGTGATTGATCCGTGCTCGTGCTGTCCCAGATCTTCATATTAAATTCTGAGGGATCAATATGAGACAGTTTGAAGACCTGTTGCAGTATCCGTGCAATACGATAAACACCCGCCGTGAAACCGAGCAATTCTCCTTCCGCATCCCGGCTAAACAGGGGTACGGCAATGAGAATACCCAGATCACCCTGGATCAGCTGAATGCCTGATGTGGCCCGCACCTCACCACTGGCAGCCGATTGCTTAAGCATCGACAACCGCGAGGGGTTGGACGCCAGATCATAACCAATAACAATCTCATTGCCGGTCAGCGGCTCTACATAATAGACGGGAAAATATTCGGCACGCTCATCTGCAGACACCATCGTACCGGCACGGGAACCCTGGGTGATGACATAGTTTTCCAGGCCTTCCTTGCGGGCCTGTAATTCATGCTGCTCACGGTCACCGGCAGCAATCCTGGGCACCCATTCCAGCGCATGGATCGTATCGTACCTCGCCAATTTCGAAAGCGTGTAGATGCCGAACTCTTCCCGATCTACATGCCGTGAGGATTGGAAGAGCGCATTCAATCCGAGCAGAACCTCTATATTGATAGCCAGCTCTTTATTGAGGGTGGCCACAATCCCTTCCACACGCTGTTGAAAAAGCAGCTGTTGCGCCTTTTTCTCCCATGACATGGAAAAATAGAAGGCCAGCAACGTAAGTCCAACACCACTCACAAGAATCAGCCAAATCACCCAGGCGGGTGTACGCCGCTTGACTGTGTACTCCTGATAACTCACGGATTTCCGGCAAAGGGATCAAAACCGGTAACAACCATTGACCCTATCTCTGCGCCAGGTACCGGACGACTATAGAAATAGCCCTGAACCAGACTGCAACCCAGAGAACTTAAAAAGTTCAACTGCCCGATATCCT
>JAPHUG010000085.1 GCA_026197195.1 Sedimenticola sp. | reverse complement strand
TTGAACAAAGCCGGAAAACAGGGGATGCCCATCGCGTGGTGTCGACGTAAATTCTGGATGGAACTGACAAGCAACAAACCAGGGATGATCACTGATCTCAACAATCTCAACCAGTTTATCATCCATAGAACGACCCGATATCTTCATACCGGCCTTTTGCAGGGCATCCAGATACTGGTTGTTAAACTCATAGCGGTGTCGGTGACGCTCTATGATCGTTTCACTGTCATAGAGTCTTCTGGTCAGACTGTCTTCTGCCAGTTTGCACTCCTGACCGCCGAGCCGCATGGTGCCACCCAGATCAGAATGTTCACTCCTGACTTCCAGTTGACCATCTGCGTTCAGCCACTCTGTGATCAGCGCAATCACCGGATAGGGGGTTTCACGATTAAACTCGGTACTGTGTGCATCTGCCATACCCGCCACATGGCGCGCATACTCTATAACCGCCACCTGCATACCCAGGCAGATACCCAGGTAAGGTACCTTCTGCTCTCGGGCAAACCGAACGGTGTCAATCTTGCCTTCCACACCCCGCTCGCCAAAACCACCAGGGACCAGAATGGCATCAACACCCTCCAGGCAGCCTACACCCTCTTTTTCAACCTGTTCGGAATCGATATATTTGATATTGACCTTGGTTCGGGTGTGAATACCGGCATGAATCAGTGCCTCAGAGAGCGACTTGTAAGCCTCTGTCAGGTTCATGTATTTGCCCACCATGGCCACTGTCACGCTACCATCGGTGTTTTCCAATCCATCCACAACGGCACGCCACTCGGAAAGATCTGCTGCAGGGACATTGAGACCCAACTGCCTGACGACGATCTCATCCATCTTCTGCTCATGCAGTAACAGGGGGATGCGGTAGATATGATCTGCATCCACGCCGGTTATGACCGCCTCTTCCGGCACATTGGTGAAAAGCGCAATTTTCTTTCGCTCACCATCAGGCAGGGCACTTTCAGATCGACACAGCAGAACATCCGGCTGAATACCAATTGAGCGCAGCTCTTTGACAGAGTGCTGGGTCGGCTTGGTCTTTATCTCGCCAGAGGTGGGGATATAGGGCACCAGGGTCAAGTGCAGGAAGAGGGCATTCTGTTTGCCCAGCTCCACACCCATTTGACGAATCGCCTCCAGGAACGGGAGCGATTCGATATCGCCCACCGTACCGCCAATCTCAACCAGCGCCACATCGGCATCACCGGCACCCAGGCGGATACTGTCTTTCATCTCATTGGTGATATGGGGGATAACCTGCACGGTGCCGCCCAGATAATCGCCACGTCTCTCCTTGCGGATGACACTCTCGTAGATCTGCCCGGTGGTGAAATTATTGTTACGCCCCATGGTGGCGCGGATATAGCGTTCGTAGTGGCCCAGATCGAGGTCGGTTTCAGCCCCGTCTTCAGTCACAAATACTTCGCCATGCTGGAAGGGGCTCATTGTGCCCGGATCTACGTTGATGTAGGGATCCAGCTTAATCATGGTAACTTTAAGGCCGCGAGCCTCAAGGAGTGCAGCCAGGGAGGCAGAGGCAATGCCCTTACCTAATGATGAAACAACACCGCCCGTTATAAATACGAATTTGGTCATTGACTCTATTGTCTGTTGGTGGAGGAAAGAATTAACTCAGGACGGGGCTTAATGGTACGCGATTCCGCTCCCAGCCTCAATCAGAACACAGCGAATTATTCCACTTTTCCAGGGGATTTAAACCACAGTTTAACAAATCACTGGCATGCTGGTGGTGACACGGACATCCGTGATCCTGCAGGGCCTCCTGGGCAGCTCAACAAGGGAGAAAAAGGCATAAAATAGGCCTCTTTTTCAAAAAGAGATGAAAAGAAACTTGATCCAGAGCAAACCTGTCTGCAAAATACCCCAACCTATGGAGAAGTAAGGTAGTCCAGTGAGCGAACACAAGGTCATCTCTTTCGACAACATAAAGGTTGCCTGCAGGAATTGCAGTCTCACTTCCCTTTGCCTTCCTATGGGTCTTGCGCCTGATGATGTTGATCAGCTGGACGCCATTGTCAAACGTAACCGTCCACTCCATCGGGGTGACCACCTGTTTCGCCAAGGCGATACCTTCCAATATATCTATGTCGTCAAGACAGGAACCGTCAAGACTTTTGATCCTGGCGAGGATGGCAGTGAGCAGGTTCTGGGTTTTCACTTACCGGGCGAACTGATCGGACTGGATGCCATCGAGACAGGCAAGCATCACTGCTCTGCTAAGATTCTTGAAACAACGGCTGTCTGCGAGATCCCCTTCTCCAAGCTGGAAGCCTTAAGCAGCACCCTTCCCAGCCTGCAGCATCAGATGTACAGACTCCTGAGTCGAGAGATCGGTCATGATGAGGATATGCTGACACTACTGGGCAAGCGCAACGCAGAAGAGCGCCTGGCCTCTTTTCTGTTGAGTCTCTCTGGTCGTTTTCAGCGGCGTGGATTCTCACCGTCAGACTTCTATCTCAGCATGTCACGCCATGAGATTGGTAACTATCTGGGCCTCGCCGTCGAGACCGTCAGTCGACTCTTTACCCGTTTTCAGGACGATGGGTTGCTGATTGTGGAACGGAAACATATCCAGCTTCTGGATATCGAGCGTCTGAAGCAGATTCTGACCAGCGACCAGGATGGCATTCGGGAACAGCAGGCCACCTGAAAGGCTGCCCCCTCTTTATTCAGCTATCTAGCCGCCGCCATAACGCCCCATCTGCAGAACCCTTTTCAATCATATCGAGTCGGGCTTGATGGGCTGCAAGCTCATCCGGCGAGGCCTTTACCACATTGAGACGCTGACGATCAGACGACAAGCGGATAATCTGCTCACCTGATTCACGCCCATCCAGACTGCCGCTATCCAGTGATAGCGCCCCCTGACCACCCGTCATCATCAGATAGACATCGGCCAGAATCTCAGCATCCAGCAACGCACCGTGCAAGTCACGATGGCTGTTATTGATGTCATACCGCTTACACAGCGCATCCAGACTGTTGCGCTGTCCAGGATGCATCTTTTTTGCCATCACCAGTGTGTCAGTGACCTGGGTCAGCGTTTCCAGTTGAGGGTAATCCCTCTCCAGCAGGATCAGCTCATGATTGAGGAACCCCATATCAAAGGGCGCGTTGTGTATGATCAGTTCGGCTCCCTTAACATAGGCCAGGAAATCATCCACAAGATCACCAAACCGGGGCTTATCCGCCAGGTATTCATTGGTAATGCCATGCACCTCGATAGCGGCCTGATCAATCTCCCGATCCGGTTGAAGATATTGATGAAAATTGTTACCGGTCAGCCGCCGATCCACCATCTCGACACAGCCAATCTCGATAATACGATGTCCCTGGCTTGGCTCAAGCCCGGTGGTCTCCGTATCCAGCACAATCTGTCGCGTA
>JAPHUG010000304.1 GCA_026197195.1 Sedimenticola sp. | reverse complement strand
TGATCGAGCGCGACAGCTGTGACGGTCCGTTCTATCACCAGGAGTGGTATGGCATGAAACCGACCACCCCCATCATCTCAGGCGGCATGAACGCGCTGCGTCTGCCTGGTTTCTTCGAGAATCTGGGTCACGGCAACGTCATCAACACCTCGGGCGGTGGTTCATACGGACACATCGACAGCCCGGCTGCTGGTGCCATCTCACTGCGCCAGGCTTACGAGTGCTGGAAAGAGGGCGCAGATCCGGTTGAGTATGCCAAAGAGCACAAAGAGTTCGCCCGTGCCTTTGAGTCATTCCCTCAGGATGCAGACCAGATCTTCCCAGGCTGGAGAGATCGTCTGGGCGTTCACAAGTAATCTGGACGACAGCTCAGAATGGAAAACCCCGCTATCGGTTGCGGGGTTTTCTTTTTTATACCCGGAGAATTTAACCCGCAGCCAGCAGCGCCCGAATCTCCGGCACACAGGAGCCACAGCCACTGCCGGCCTTGAGTGTTTCTGCAATCTGCTCAACACTATTCAGCCCCTGAATGCGAATACCCTCTAAGATACGCTTCTCACCCACCCCATGGCAGGCGCAGATAGTCTTACCCACGTCGGCCTTATTATCAGGGGCATGACCTGAGAGCAGGCTGGCCCGCTCACCTGTATCCAGGGTCGGCTTTTCAAACAGTGCGGCTATCCAGTCCCGCGCCGGAAGCTGCAGATCCGGACCGATAAACAGACAGCTCTCCAGCTTGCTATCCTCGAACCGGGCCGCACGATAACGATTCGCCGCCCGATCGGTATACTCCATCCAGCCCACATCCCCGCCTTTACTACAGAGATAGGAGCGGGCCATCTCCGCCCAGTTTTCCGGCGTTGAATCACCGGCAATCTCATAACGCCAGAAACCCGCCCCACGGGAGCGGGCCCAGTAGACAGCGCCACGCGGTTGCAACTCTCGTCGCGAGAACAGAAAACCATGCCAGGCAAAAACACGGGGCCGAATAGTGGCCGGAACCTGTTTGAATTCCGGTTGTCCGGAAAGTGGATCCACCACGCCGGGCAGCAGCTTGTTGATCCGTCCGGTTTCAGCAAACTGATCGTTCCAGTGCATTGGAACAAACAGACTTCCGACGCGCTGACTGGGCGTCACCTTTGCACGTACAATCACAGCACCCAAGGCACTCTGAACTTCAACCAGCGCCCCATTCGACACCTCCGACTTAGCCGCATCTTGCGGATGAATCTCGACATAGGGCTCTATCGTGTGGCTGGCGAGCCTTGGCGACAGCCCCGTCCGGGTCATGGTATGCCAGTGATCCCTGACACGTCCGGTATTCAATGTCAGGGGATAACATCGATCCGTTGTTCCACTGGGCATGCGATGGGTTACTGGCACAAAATGCGCTTTCTGATCAGGCGTGAAAAAAACGCCATCACCAAACAGACGGGGGGTACCCTTTGCAGCCAGTTGCGTCACGGGCCACTGTGCCGGGGTTAATTGTTCATAACCAGTCTCATCCAGGTTCGCCAACAGGCTGATATCAAATGCCCGGGACCCGTTATTCTCAAACCCGGAGAGCGCCGCATGTTCGCGAAAAACCTGGTTCACATCATCATAGTCAAACGCCTCACCAAAACCCATACGCTGAGCGACCTGACTTATAATCCACCAATCCGGTTTTGCCATGCCCGGGGCCGCCCGGAAGGCGCGTTGGCGTGACAATCGACGCTCTGTGCTAGTGACCATACCGCTGCGCTCACCCCAGGTGATTGATGGCAACTGGACGTGGGCAAACTGTCCCGTATCGGTATGGGCCATGCAATCAGACACGATCACGCACTCACACTTCGCCAGTGCCCGGCGCACCTGATCTGAATCCGGCAGCGTCACCGCCGGATTCGAAGCCATGATCCATACGGCTTTAACCTTGCCGGACTCAATCGCCTGGAACAGCTCCACAGCCTTTAAACCACCCTGCTGCGGGATCGACGGGGCCTTCCAAAAGGCCTTGACTCGCGCCCTGTCAGCGACCGATTCAATCTCCATGTGGGCCGCCAACTGATTGGCCAAGCCACCCACCTCTCGCCCCCCCATGGCATTCGGTTGCCCGGTCAGTGAAAACGGCCCCATCCCGGGGCGACCAATACGGCCTGTCAGCAGATGGCAGTTGATAATCGCATTGATCTTATCCACGCCACTGGTCGATTGATTGATCCCTTGCGAATAGACCGTGACGACCCGTTCAGTTCTGGCAAACAGACGATAGAACTGCTCTACCTCTTGCAGCGCCAGGCCACAGCCCCGAGCCACATGTTCGATTGAGGGGGCATCCAACAACGCAGATGACAAGGCCTCATCACAAGCTGTTGTTGCCTGATTAACAAACAGCGCGTTGCGTTCACCATGCTGCTCCAGGTAGACCAGTAGACCATTGAATAACAGGGCATCACTGCCAGGCCTGAGCGCCAAGTGCAGGTCAGCCGTCTCTGCCGTCGGAGTGGCACGGGGGTCGATCACCACAATCTGAAGATCGGGATTCTCCCGCTTACTCTCCATCATCCGCTGAAAAAGAACAGGGTGGCACCAGGCCGCATTCGAACCGGTCAGCACAATCAACTTGGCCCGCTCAAGATCCTCATAGCAACCGGGCATGACATCCGCGCCAAAGGCACGCTTGTGTGCCACAACAGCCGAGGACATACAAAGTCGTGAGTTGGTGTCGATATTGGCCGAACCGATAAACCCCTTCATCAGTTTATTGGCGACATAGTAGTCTTCAGTCATCAACTGGCCGGAGACATAGAAGGCAACCGCATCAGGACCATGGGTCTGTATAGTCTCCCTTAACCTCGTTGCCACCTTATCAAGTGCCTGATCCCAGGTGCTGGATTGCCCCGCAACTTGCGGCGTTAACAGACGCCCCTCCTGATCCAGGGTTTCAGCCAGCGCACTCCCTTTGGAACAGAGCCGACCGTAGTTGGAAGGGTGGTCGGGATCACCCGCAAGGGTAACGCCACCCTGGTCACTTACCGTTGCCACGACACCACAGCCAACACCGCAATAGGGGCAGGTGGTTTTAATCGCCTTAGCCATCAGCAGCTACTCCTGTAACCGAAGAGAGCTGATACTCCAGGATCTTACCTTGCTTACATTCAAGAATTGATCGATTAATAGATGACATTAGCCTTACTCCACTTTTGCCAAGTCAATCAGCAAGGAGTATGCCAGCCGTTAATGTGCGTATTAGGGGGGAAAGGACGCACCCGGAGATCATCCAGCAGGCACTATTGCACCAACAGTGACACCGGCCCGCACAGAACAGGTGCTTTAGACCAGTAAATAAAGGTTTTTTTGCCGCTTGCTGCTCTATTGAGTTTATCGTTTCAAAATGGAGGCCAAGGCATCCAGCAGGCGCTGGGTCTGCTCATCTGTACCAATAGTAATGCGTAGAAACTGATCAATTCGGGCCTGCTTAAAATGCCTGACAATGATGGCCTGCTCACGCAATTGCGCGGCCAATGTGGCAGCATCCCAATCCGGATGCGAAACGAACAGGAAATTGGCGGCAGATGGGAGCACCAGAAAACCCATCTTGCTCATCGCCTCGGCCAGCCTCTCCCGGGTGCTCATCACGCGCTGACACTGCTCTGCGAAATAGGCCTGATCTTCAAAGGCAGCCACCGCCCCGCTGATGGCAAATCGATCCAGTGGATAGGAGTTAAAACTGTTCTTGACGCGCTCCAGCGCCTCAATCAGCTCCGCATGCCCAATCGCAAAACCAACACGCAGGCCTGCCAGAGAACGGGATTTTGATAAGGTCTGAATCACTAACAGATTGGGATACTGATCCACCAGGGCGATGGCCGACTCACCACCAAAGTCGATATAGGCCTCATCCACAACGACAACAGAATCGGTATTTTGTTTAAGTATCGACTCAATTGACGAAAGCGGCAGCAGCCTTCCCGTAGGTGCATTCGGATTAGGAAAAATGATAGCCCCGTTGGGTATCCCGTAGTCCGCCGGTTCTATCTCAAACGTCTCATTGAGAGGGATGGTCTGATAATCGATTCCGTAGAGACCACAATACACCGGGTAAAAGCTGTAAGAGATATCCGGAAACAGCAGTGGCAGATCCTGTTTCAACAATCCCATAAAGGTGTGCGCCAACACCTCATCTGAGCCGTTGCCGACAAAGACCTGTTGCGGCGTCACCCGGTAATAATCCGCCAATGTCTGCTTCAGCCGGTCCGCATTCGGATCAGGATAGAGGCGCAAGGTCTCGGCCGCTTCCGCTGACATGGCCAGCAGCGCTTTGGGTGAAGGCGGATAGGGATTTTCGTTGGTATTCAGTTTCACCAGATCCGTCTGCTTGGGCTGTTCACCCGGTACATAGGGGGTGAGCTTGTGAACAACTGAACTCCAGAAACGATTCATACAATACCCATGTGTCATTCAATAGAAACAGAGCGAGATAATACCGCTATCCGTTGACAGTTCCCAGATGAATAGCTGAGTTTTGACGCTTCCGGTTCGTTCGAAGGTCGACGCCTAATCAACGCTCTGTCAGAATAGTCACCAAAGAATCCCCTTAGAAATTTCAAGGAGCCATCGATGCCCAATCGTCTCACCCTCACTGCCATCCTCCTTTCACTGGCTTTCACAACCCAGGCTGAAGGCATCAAGCTCACCCCGGGGAAATGGCAGATCCAGATCACATCCAGCATGTCCATGATGCCTCAACCCATCATCAAAAAGCTGGAAGAGTGTATCAAGGCTGACCAGCTCTCACCGGAAGAGCTGATGAAAAATTCCGGGACCTGCAGTGTGTCGGACGTCAAGTCATCTGGCTCCCAGATCTCCTGGAAGATGGTCTGCAAACATCATGGCGGCGAAATGGCCGGTACCGGTCAGTTCAAATCAGCAGGCAGCAAAATGAACGGCAGCATGGAGTTGGCTATGGATCTGAACGGGCAAGCCCTTACCATCCTCAACAAATGGGACGGCCAACGAATCGGCGACTGTAAATAGCCCCTTGATGCTGACCCAGACGAGGCGATCCGAGTGATCGCCTTTTTTGTACCTGACGATTTGATCTCACCCCGTCCGAGAGATTTCTCACACTTTACAAGTGGTATTTAAAATAAATATTAAATAGAGTTTGCAATTACATGATATTACGCTATTTTTAATTTTATGTGACGAAGGAGAGAACGCTATGATGAATAAACTGGACCCCCATATCTGCAACAGCTGCCCACATGAACTGGTCACCGGAGTCGCCTGTGACTGGCGGCCCATGGATGAATGTCCCTATATTCAGACCAAGCAACCCACCCAACAGCGCGTTCGCTTACAGCTGGTGCCTGCACCACTGAAACATGAGACAGATGCCATACGCAGTATTGATTAGTTACATAAGACCAACAGCGGAAGCCTACTGTCCTGCACAGTAACCCGATACAGGCCGAAGCCACCAAGAAACAGCCAGTGAAGCTGCCCGCTCAGGAATCTGGCACAGACAGGTCTAAACGGTGTAGAGCAGGTACGTAGGTCATACTTGCGAGGCGGCTGTAATCGTCTCCAGCTGCAGGGCCATGCGGCTCACTTCCGACGCCGTCTTGTTCATTTGGCCAGAACCTTCAGCGGTTTTCTCCACCACTGTTTTAATGGCCAGTATGTTTTTGTTGATCTCTTCGGTAACGGCAGACTGCTGCTCCCCCGCCGTGGCAATCTGCGCACTCATATCGGCAATCGTCTGAATGCGATTCGCTATCGCATCCAGTGAGTCGTTCGCTAACTCTGCCTCCTCGACACTGTGTCCGGCCCGCTGTTGACTCGACTGCATGACCGTGACCGCCTCCTGGGTGCCAGCCTGCAGTGACTCAATCATCTCCTGAATCTCCTGAGTTGATCTTTGGGTTCTCGCCGCCAGGGTACGTACTTCATCAGCCACTACAGCAAAACCACGCCCCTGGTCACCCGCACGAGCTGCCTCAATCGCAGCGTTCAATGCCAGCAGATTGGTCTGCTCCGCAATACTTTGAATCACCTCTACAACGGTACCAATCTTTGCACTGTCCTCTGCCAACCGGCTAACAACCTGAGCCCCCCGCTCCACCTCATCGGCCAGGGTGCCAATTGAGGTCACACTTGCTGACACCACCTGTTTACCTTTCGTGACTTCGAGCGTGGCTTCTCTCGTCGCCTCAGCGGCCTGGGTGGCACTTTTGGCAATCTCATTAACGGTGGCAGCCATTTCAGTAATTGCGGTGGCAATCTGGGTTACTTGATCCAGCTGTTGATTGACACCGTTATTGGTCTCATCGGCCACTGCACTCATCGACTGGGAAGAGCTGACCAACTGTTGCGATGCAGCCTTCACCTCACGAGTCAGAGAATGGAAACTCTCTGCCATGCGGTTAATACTGGTTTCGATCTTTAGCATTTCATCTCGTGTGGCAATCTTCAGGCGCGCCGTCAGATTACCCTCAGCTATCTCTGCGGTTGAATCCTGTAACCGCCGGATACTGCCCAGCACCAGCTGAATCAGCCCCCCGACAAGCCACAACACTGCCACGACAACCAGTAGAATGATCATTACCGCCAGGGACTTTTGACTCGTCACAGCATCGAGGCGGGCCTCAATCAAGGATTGCAGTTGCGGCATACCCAGGTCGAACAAAGCAAAACTTTCAGTAATTGCAGCGGTTCCCAATTTGAAGAGTTCCGAAGACGACAGGCCAATCTCGGCCTGGCCGATTACCTGGTTTTGCAACGTTGAAATAAACTGATCAAGAGCCTGGTTAACGCGAACGATTCGATCGCTGAGTAAAGCACCCACCTCTGGGTTCTCACGCTGAATGACTTCCAATGCATGACTGACGGGGGCAATTGCCGACTGGATACGACTGACTTTTACAGTGAGTTCAAAATCAGCAAGTGGTGAGGATTTTCCGGCACCCGCAACCCCGGCACC
>JAPHUG010000364.1 GCA_026197195.1 Sedimenticola sp. | reverse complement strand
TGTAGCAATATTGCCACCGATCACCTGCACCTGCGGGTAGTTTTTCTTAACCCAGGCCACGCGATCCAGTACACCCTGCGAGTGACCATGCGCTGTATCGACCACAATCACATCCACGCCGGCCTTAACCAGGGCCTCCACACGCTCCTCTGTCCCATCACCCACACCAACAGCTGCACCTACCCGCAGGCGCTCCTGATCATCTCGACAGGCATTGGGGTAATCTTTGGCCTTCTGAATATCCTTAACAGTAATCATGCCGCGTAATTGGAAGGCATCATTAACCACCAGGATCTTTTCAATACGATTAGCCTGCAGTTTGACTAAAACCTCTTCCCGACCAGCCCCCTCTTTAACCGTAATAAGACGCTCTTTGGGGGTCATGATGGCCGAAACCGGCTCATTCATACGGGTTTCGAAGCGTACATCCCGATTGGTCACGATACCCACAAGATCAGAACCCTGAACAACGGGTACGCCAGAAATCCGATTGGCTTGGGTTATCTCAACCAGCTCTCCAATAGTCATGGAGGGATCGACGGTAATAGGATCAACAATGACCCCGCTCTCGTAGCGTTTTACTATCCGCACCTCTGCAGCCTGCTGCTCTGCGGTCATATTTTTATGCATGATGCCGATGCCGCCTTCCAGCGCCATAGCAATCGCCAGGCGGGATTCGGTGACCGTATCCATCGCCGCTGAGACCAACGGCATATTGAGTCGTATCTCCCGGGTAAGCTGAGTACTTAGGTCCACATCCTTGGGCAGTACGGCGGAGTGGGCCGGCAGAAGCAAAACATCGTCAAAGGTAAGGGCTTCCTGAACAAGGCGCATAATCGGTTCCCAAGTGAAAGGTTTTTCAGTAAACAGAGTATTATAAAATCTTGGCAATTCGAGGTAAACTCAAATTAGCAATTAATTATAGGCAAAGTGGCCAAAAAAGACGGATTTATGCCTCCCCTGGATTTAGAAGCAGAATTTCAGCGCGATATCTACTCCGTTTCACGCCTTAACAGCGAGGTCCGGTCGGTTCTTGAAGGGAGCTTTCCGCTGCTTTGGGTTGAGGGTGAGCTATCCAACCTGGCACGCCCCGCCTCAGGCCATATCTACTTCACACTGAAAGACCCTCACGCACAAGTCCGCTGCGCCATGTTCCGCATGAAACGGCAATACCTGCGATTCCAACCAGAAAACGGACTAAAAGTCCTGATTCGCGCCCGAGTTGGGCTCTATGAAGGCCGTGGTGAATTCCAATTGATTGCAGAGCACATGGAACCTGCGGGAGAAGGCGATCTACGCCAAACCTTTGAGCGCCTGAAGCAGAACCTGCAGAGCGAAGGTCTGTTTGATACTGCTCACAAGCGCCCCCTGCCAGCCCTACCCCGACAGATAGGCATCATCACCTCACCCTCTGGTGCCGCCATCCAGGATGTAGCGACAGTCCTGCGTCGCCGCTTTCCAGCGATTCCTCTACTGCTCTACCCTGTGACGGTACAGGGTGATGGGGCAGCACAATCCATCATCGATGCACTGCAACTGGCTGAAAAGCGACAGGATTGCGATCTACTGATATTGACCCGAGGAGGTGGCTCACTGGAAGACCTTATGGCCTTTAATGATGAGGGCGTGGCCCGAGCTATTCACCTCATGACCATCCCTGTCATCTCGGCCGTCGGCCATGAGATTGACTTTACAATTGCCGATTTTGTAGCCGACAGGCGCGCCCCAACCCCATCGGCAGCGGCAGAACTAGCGGTACCCGATAGCCAGGACTTTCTTGAGAAACTGACCTCATTAAAGAAAAGACTATCCCTGGGTCTGATGCGGCAGATTCAACAGAAGAAAACGCAGCAGGGTCATCTCGACCAGCGACTACAAAGAGCACATCCTGGCGTCAAACTACAACAACAGCAACAGCAGGTGGACGAACTTGGTCTACAACTTCAGCGCCATACCCAGACAAGCGTAAAAAGCCGTATCGGTGCACTACAGTTACTCGCTACCCGATTACAGGCACAAACACCCATTCATCTGATAGCCAAAAAGATTGAACTCTGCGAGACGCTGCAACGCCGCCTGAACAGGAGTATCGACACGCAACTCAGCAAAAAAAGCCAGCGACTTGGATTGGTTACAGGAAAACTCAACACCCTCAGCCCACTTGGTACACTGTCCCGTGGCTACTCCATTACGAGAAACAGGGACAATAGGCAGGTGATTGATAATGTGCAAAGCGCAGACCATGGTGACACGCTGGAGACGCGCGTTAGCAATGGGACTATCATCTCCACTGTCATATCGTCATCTACAGAACAGTAACTTTCTGTTTCATACGCAACTTATATATCGATTAATTATCGACCATAAAGCCCGCTATATCCAATTACCTCAATGATCTAGATGGTATTTGTTACATATGCAACTATTGCGTTTTTAAGTAAACAGGATAACAATGACATATGATCTCACCCAAATCACTGTTAACCACCGCCATTATCGCCTCACTGGTGGCCGTTGGACCACTCTCTACAGACATGTACCTGCCTGCCTTTCCTGTGCTGATGCAGAGCTTCGATGCCGATATCAACCAGGTACAGCACACGCTGAGTATTTTTCTGATTGGGTTTGCGTTGGCTCAACTGATCTACGGGCCGCTGTCTGACCGCTTTGGCAGAAAACCGGTATTACTGGGAGGGCTACTGCTTTTTTTGGCTAGCAGCCTGGCTATTGTATTTGCTGAATCCATCACCACCCTCTCCACCCTGCGCCTGTTTCAGGCCATTGGTGGGAGTGCAGGGCCTGTACTGGGTCGCGCCATGGTCCGGGATATACACGGCCCCAAAGACTCAGCGAGACTGCTCTCCTATATTGGGACGGCGATGGCGGTAGCACCGGCTGCCGCACCTATTCTGGGTGGTTACATGACTGTCTGGTTTGGCTGGCAGTCCATCTTCATGTTTCTGGCGGCCTACGGGGTGATTGGTGTTATCCTGCTTGCAACGCAGGTGCCTGAAACCGCACCTCCCGGCAGTCATCACATTATGACAGCCCGGCATTTACTAAAGAATTACGCCCTGTTACTCAAACACCAAACCTGGCGCTGGTATACCCTCTCCTGTAGCTTTGTCTTTGCCGGATTATTCTCTTTTCTATCGGGCTCTTCTTTCGTGATTATCGATTTTCTTGGTTTTAAGGAAGAGCAATATGGGCTCTTTTTTGCCTTGGTGGTAGCCGGATTCATGACAGGTACGCTCATTGCTGGGCGACTCGTAAGAAGTCTGGGCATCAACCGGTTAATGGGTTATGGCTCAATTACCGCAGCCATCGGAGGCCTTTCAATGGCTGCCCTGGCCGTGGCAGAAGTACATCACGTGGCCGCCATTGTGGTACCCCAAATGATCTACATGGTGGGTGTGGGTATTGTGATGCCCCAATCAATGGCTGGGGCTCTGGCCCCTTTCCCACAAATGGCGGGAACCTCTTCGGCTCTACTGGGTTTTATACAGATGTCATTTGCGGCAGTAATCGGTATCTTGGTCGGCCACTATCATGACGGCTCTCCACTCTCCATGGCGCTCTCTATAGCGCTCATGGGCATCCTGACATTCATCAGTTTTCTACAACTGATTAAGTCCAGCAATAATCAGGATGATGATGAACTGGATCAGACCGATACCGCCTGACTGACTGATTCAGCGTGATTTCTTTTTTGCTGTCGATCTTGGTCGCTGACGCTTTTGTCCCTGACGCGGGGACGGCTTGGGCTTTTTATCCTTGAAAGGATTCTCACCCGATTTGAATTCAAGACGTATCGGCGTACCGGAAAGCTTCAATACTTCACGGAAACGGTTTATCAGATACCGTTTATAGGTCATCGGCACGGAGTCTGTCTGGTTACCGTGAATGACAATAATGGGTGGATTTTGACCGCCCTGATGCGCATAACGTAGTTTGATCCGACGCCCATGCACCATGGGAGGCTGATGCTCCTGCACTGTCCACTCAAGAATGCGGGTCAATTCAGGCGTGGCAAGCTTGCGGGTCGCATTGGCATAGGCCTTATCAATCGCTTCATACAGCTTACCCACACCCGATCCATGCAGCGCCGAGATAAATCGTTTTACAGCAAAATCCAGGAAGGGCAGCTTTCTGTCAATGTCCGCCTTTACCTGATCGCGCTGATCCGACTGCAGACCATCCCATTTATTGATCACCACGACCAGGGCACGCCCACTCTCCAGAATATGGCCTGCCAGTGTAGCGTCCTGCTCCGTGATGCCTTGCTTTGCATCCAATACCAACATCACTACATTAGACTGGGCAATAGCCTGCAGTGTCTTGATAATACTGAACTTTTCTATCGCCTCGCTGACCCGCGCCCGACGTCTGACACCGGCGGTGTCAATCAGGGTATAGGGCTTTTCATCATGACTGTAGGTGATAAAAACACTGTCTCGGGTGGTACCTGGCTGATCAAACGCTACAACCCGTTCCTCCCCAAGCATTCGATTGACCAGGGTTGACTTGCCTACATTAGGCCGGCCAACAACAGCAATCTGAATCCCTTTTTCCTCCTCAAGCACCTCCTCAGGACTCTCTGGAAGCTCATCAAGCAGGGCGTTAATCAGAGAGCGTACACCTCGACCGTGCGCCGCCGAGATAGGCAGCGGCTCACCCATGCCCAAAGAGAAAAAGTCAGCCCCAGCCAGATCACCGTCCAGGCTTTCACTCTTGTTCACAACAATACGAACCGGCTTGCCTGTACGACGTAACTGACCTGCAATCACTTCATCAGCAGGGGTGCAGCCGACGCGGGCATCCAGCAGAAACAGGATATGATCAGCCTCATCAATTGCGGCCTGCACCTGCCTCTCCATCAACTGGTCAACACCACCCTCTTCACCGCTCAGACCACCGGTATCAACCACCAGGTAGGGACGATTACCCATCTTCCCAACGCCGTATTGTCGATCACGGGTCAAACCCGGCTGATCAGCCACTAACGCATCACGGCTCTTGGTCAGCCGGTTAAATAGCGTGGACTTTCCCACATTGGGACGGCCAACCAGGACGATTACAGGTAACATTGTTGTCACAGAGAATACTCAGTCCGCTTAAAGGGTGATAGCCGCGATCTCGCCACCATCGGCATAGATATAGGCCACCCCCTCTTTGACTATAGGGGTTGTAGAAATAGCAGACTTGGCGATGCGAACTCGCCCCATCAGACGGCCATCTTCCCGCGACAGCAAGTGCAGATAGCCCTCAAAGTCACCCACCAGGATAGTGCCATTTAATTCAACCGGCGCTGTCAGTTTGCGATATTGAAGCTTCTGGTTTTTCCACAATGCGGCACCATTGCCGGGATCTACCGCCAACACATGATCAGTATCGTCTGACACATAGAGCTGAGAGAAATCAGCCCCCATACCTGCATAAGATGAGAGCTTACGACGCCAAAGAACAACACCCGTATCTATGGAGACAGCCGCCATCTCCCCCTGATAGGTTGTAACATAGACCACATCACCAACAATCAAGGGATCACCATCGATATCGACCATCCGCTCGAGCTCGGAACGACCACTGGGTGCTGTGATGCTGATCTCCCACATCAGATCGCCATTAGCCAGATTCAGCATCACCAACTTGCCGCTGGCAAATCCACAGATCACACGATTACCGACGATCACAGGTGAGCTACTGCCATGCAGGGTTAGAACGGGGGTTGAGCGATCATAGATCCACTTCTGTTCTCCCGTTGCAGA
>JAPHUG010000197.1 GCA_026197195.1 Sedimenticola sp. | reverse complement strand
CTTAGAGGCCGATCATCTCTCCTGGATGACCACCATGAAGGCATTGGACGCCGCTTATCGTCAATAAGGGGGCGTGGTTCAAACATAAGAAGAGTAGTTGCGCTGGATCAGCTAAACGTGCAACACGCTTTAAATCTACGGACAACCGGTATAGAGTCAATAATGAACCTGTAATAGTTATCGATACAGGTAGTACGATGCCTAATCAATTACCAATGGGATGCCGATAATGGGAAAAAAGAAAAGCGATAAAAAAAGTGATAAGAAGGCTGAGGAGCTGAAGAAAAAATTAAAGGCTAAGACAAAGAAGCGTAAGGCAAAGAAAAAGGCCAAGAAAAAGGCGGAAAAGAAGGCAAAAGCCAAGAATAAGAAGAAATCAAAAAAGAAAAAATCCAAGAAAGCAAAGAAGAAATAAAGCAATGCCCCCTGACTCGTTGAGTGACACCCGCTTCGGCGGGTGTTTTTCTGAGTGAACGCTTAGGGATCGTCTGGTGGCTGAAAAGGTTCCACTCGGCCTTGAAAAGCTTCGACATTGCGCGCTATCAGGTGAGCCTTTCGCCTTGGTTCGAAGTGGTTATCTCATCCTAGCCTCAATCCAGCATTAATCAGAGATACCTTAGTAGTCAAGCTCTAGTAGCGGCAGGGCGGAGCGCGCCTTGATGGGGGAGAGCTGAATGTTCGATTTGATGGAAGAGACGCCAGGCATCTTCATCAAGTGTTCAGAGATAAAGCGTGAAAAACCCTGCAGGTTTTTTGTGATGACCCGCATCTCGTAATCACCATCACCGGTGATCAACAGACACTCCAGTATTTCCGGTCGCTCCTGAACCGCCTTCTCAAAGGCTGCCGCGATATTCTCCTGATGTTTTTCCAACGTGATGTTAATCAGGGCAACCACATCCATACCGAGCGCCTGGGGGTCGATAACCGCCGTGTAGCCACAGATCACCCCGGCTTTTTCCAGTTGTTGCAGCCGCCGGGCACATTGAGAGGGGGAGAGGTTGATGCGTTCTGAAAGGGCCACGTGGGAGAGCCGTGCATCCTCCTGTAGATGATGAAGAATCAGTCGGTCAAATTTATCCAGTTTGATTGTCATGAGGGCCTTCGTCTTGTGAAAAGCTATGAATACTTAAAATAATGGCATAAAACGTCATAAATGAAGATATTTTGCCAGATAATAGCATATAGCTATGGGCGTATGGCTCAAAACACCCGATAACGTCATGCACTCTCCAGTATGCTTGCTCCCTTGTTTGTTACCCCACTGGAGAGCGCAATGACACTGGCAGAAGCATTACTGAAAGGTTTAAAGGAACACGGTGCCGCCGAATTGTTCGGCATCCCTGGGGATTTTGCCTTGCCCTTTTTTAAAGTCATTGAGCAGTCTGGCATTCTGCCCTTTTATACACTGAGTCATGAACCGGGGGTTGGCTTTGCGGCAGATGCCGCCGGTCGTGGCCGGGCATCTCTGGGTGTGGCTGTGGTGACTTATGGGGCCGGCGCCTTCAATATGCTGAACAGTGTGGCTTGCGCCTATGCGGAAAAATCACCACTGGTGGTGATCTCCGGTGCGCCGGGTATCTCTGAGCTGCAGGGGGATCTGCTACTGCATCATCAGATCAAGACGCTGGGTTCCCAGTATGAAGTGATGAAAGAGTTCACCTGTGATCAGGTGTTGCTGAATGATCCGGCCAAGGCCCCCCAGCAGATTGCCCGGGTGCTGCGTAGCTGCCTTGAGCAGTCCCGGCCTGTCTATATCGAATTCCCCCGCGACCTGGTGAACGCACCCTGTGATCCGGTCCCGCTACTACCGTCCACTACCGCTGAACCTCATGCATTGGTTGATTGTGCCAGGGAAATATTGAATCGACTGGCCGCAGCAGAAAGGCCGGTGATCCTGGCTGGAGTGGAGGTGCGTCGCTATGGTCTGGAGGATAAGGTGGCTGAGTTATCACGTCGCCTGAAACTGCCGGTGGCCACCAGCTTTATGGGACGGGGACTGTTCTCCGATTCTGATTGCCAACTGATTGGCTCCTATATCGGTATGGCAGGGGATTCGTCGATCAGTGAGACAGTGGAAACCTCCGATCAGTTACTTATGTTGGGGGTTATTGTCTGTGACTCAAATTTTGGTGTCTCTGCCAAACGACTGGATATACGCCACACGGTCAATGCCTCGGATCAACAGGTAAAGGTGGGCTATCACACCTATCAGCAGCTCTCGTTGGCGGAGCTGGTTGACGAGCTACTCAAACAGACGGCAAGCACGGATCATCATGCCTCACCGGTGAAGCCCAATTATCCACGGTGCCTGGAAGCGGATGACAACACTATTGTGCCGACTGATATAGCCCGGGCTGTAAATGACCTGTTTGACCGGCATGGACCGATGCCGATCGCCTCGGATATTGGTGACTGTCTGTTTACCGCCATGGATATGGACAACACCCAACTGGTGGCGCCAGGCTACTACGCTACCATGGGGTTTGGTGTCCCGGCCGGGATGGGGCTGCAGGCCTCAACCGGGCAACGCCCGATTATTCTGGTCGGTGATGGCGCCTTTCAGATGACTGGTTGGGAGCTGGGTAACTGTCGTCGCTATGGCTGGGACCCGATTGTTCTGCTGTTTAACAACAGTTGCTGGGGTATGTTGGCGACCTTTCAGCCAGAGAGCCAGTTCAACCATCTGGATGATTGGCACTTTGCTGATATGAGTGCCTCGCTGGGTGGTGATGGCGTGCGAGTACAGACCCGTGCTGAGTTGCAGGCGGCCTTGAATCAGGCCGTGGCGACCCGGGGTCGATTCCAGCTTATCGAGATCATGATGCCCGCCGATGCCCGGAGTGCCACCCTCCAGCAGTTTGTCGAGGCCCAGGGGCGCCGTACCGGGATGCGTAAGGGATAAGCCTGTAAGTGTGCTCAGTGAACGCTAGAGCACCTTGTCCCAGCTCTCACTGGTCAGGTAGGCACCAAACAGGGGTTCATCCCACGCCTTGGTACAGGTGAACCCCGCTTTGGTGTAGAGCTTTCGGGCCTGGGTCAGGCAGGAGCAGGTCCAGAGTGTCATCTGCTTGTAGCCGCTCTGTCGGCAGAAGTCGATACACTGTTCAATCAGCTGGCGACCAATCTGCAACCCCCTAAACTGTGGCTCGACCAGCAAGGCGCGCAGCCGGGCGGTCTCTTTATCCTCCCTGACGGCAAAGATGCTCCCGGCAAATTGACCATCCACCTCGGCAATCCAACCTCGTTCACAGCGCTCATCAACTGTGCTGGCGAACTGAGCCAGGACTTCCAACACCGTGCGCTCGAAGCTTTTATCCCACTGGTATTCGGTGGCATAGAGAACAGCATGACGGTTAATCACCGTCCCTAAATCACCCAACTGCAGGGGTCGAATCAATACGCGCTGTTTTCTTGAGGGTT
>JAPHUG010000397.1 GCA_026197195.1 Sedimenticola sp. | reverse complement strand
TTTTAAGCGAAATTTTAAAAAATTTTCGTGCAATATTCTGCGTTGCTATGTAATCTCTGTTGCCTGAATACCCACAATGCGAGCAGGTGAATTCACCGTAATTTTTATGATCTCCACACTCACCGCATTTGGGGCAGAATTGAGAGGTCCAGGCAGGAAATATTGTCTCTACTGTTTTTCCAATGAGGTCTGCCTTGTATGTCAGCTTTTTAAAAATACCGGCTCTGATTGTTCTGTAAATCCTGCGGTTAAGCCGGCGGGCAAATTTTTTGCCGTTAAGCCCTCTGAGATCTTCGATAACTATAGTTGAACAATTATGAATTTTTGCAATTGCAATAATTATATTTGAGGCCAGGTGTTCAAGTTCTTTTGAAAGCTTTTTCAGTTTTTTCCATCTGAGTTTGATTTCCCGCTTTAAAATTTTTATTTTCTTTTTATCCGTGCTTTTTGACAGTTTTGCTTTCAGCCGGTCAATCTCCTGATGGATCCGTTCTATTTTGTTTTGTACGCCTTTTATATCTACAAAAAAAGGGCGTGAAAATTGAACCGGCAGACCTTCATCCGTCATTTCAAAGCAGGTTATCACCAACAGTTTTCTCAAGCCGTAGTCAATACTTAGTATCCTGTTATTATTTTCCTGTTTCTGGTTTGTTATCTCGGTTTTATAGTCAATAATAACCTGGCCCTCAGCATTGATCCTTATGTCGGGACGTTTAACCTCTTCCTGCTTATCAGCAATAAAGTCGGGCATTGAAATCTGAAATTCTTCCCACTTCCAGCTTTTACGACTGACTGAAGATGTCTCTTTCAGAACTTTAATTTTGCCTGTCAGATAACGCTTTTTCTTAAATTCCGATGTGCCCTTTATTTTGATGAACTGTCCGTCATCAGGCGCCATGGTTATAAATTCCCCAACGCGAAGTTTGGGCACCAGTTCATGATAGGATGCAGGCAATCTATTGTGTTTATCAATAAATTTTTGAGTCTGACGGCGAATATTTTTTACATAATTGTATTTTGAAACAAAATCGTGCTTTTTAAGGAAATCATAAGTCCACTCGTCAGGATTCGAGGTTAACCCACAAAGGTTATTATATAAAGCGCTGCGTTCAAGCTGAGACTTTAATATCCTTCCCATTGTCTCAAGCATACACCGCTTTACCCTTGAAGGCAGGTAAGTATTAAAATCCACAATGGGTTCCAGTATTTTGTAAACCTTCAATCCTCTTCGGGCTGAAATCAACTCCCCGAGTACGCGTTCATCATTCCACATATGATTGATTTTTTCACACATCACAGGTGAAAGCCTTTTTAAGGTATGCCTGAAACTATCTATAAATTTGAGCGGATATGACAGCGTTGTGGTACTCATGGTTCCTTTATCGCCTTTAGAACCGGTTAAAAATGTTGTATTATATCAGAATTAACATGATACATGTTAATTTTTTTAAGTTTTGGTATAAAATAATGATAAAAATTTGCGAAATTTGTCATATTAAGACGATATTTGACTATATTTTTGCTAACAGTTAAAAACCCCCAGAAACACCGTTGTTATACCCTATGTATCCATGCACGAAAGTACAAGACTCATGGTGGAGCACCTTGTGGGTGCCCTGGTGGACAAGGGGGTCAGGGTGGAACAGTTTAACCTGGCTGTCACTGATATCGGAAAACTAGCCATGGCCCTGGTAGATGCCGCTACCATTGTTGTGGGAACCCCTACCATCCTGGCCGGCCCCCATCCTTATGCCGCCTATGCCGCTTTTCTGGCCAACGCCCTGCGGCCCAACACAAAATTCCTCTCTGTGGTGGGCTCCTATGGCTGGGGTGGCAAGACTGTGGATACCCTTGCCGGGATGATTCCCAACCTTAAGGTGGAGGTGATTGACCCGGTTCTCTGCAAAGGCGTCCCAACCGCAAGTGTATTCAATGCTCTGGATGATCTGGCAGGTGCCATCGCCCAAAAACACAAAGAAAACGGCTATACATAATTCATAAAACAGGGTCATAAGAAATGCGGAGATGATGTAAATATGAACAACGAATTCATGGACAGTCTTATAGAACAAAATCCCGATGCAATGATATTTGCGGATACAGAAGG
>JAPHUG010000372.1 GCA_026197195.1 Sedimenticola sp. | reverse complement strand
GTATGAGTCCTTCCAGTAGCTCTCAAGCGGACGCGAATCGCCAGGTGGGGTATCGGTCGCCAGATTACCCTGTTGTAGCGTTGTGCCGATAGCCATACTGCCTGGGGCAATTCCAGCCTGGCCTGGCGGGACAGATGAATTGCTCGCCCCTACCAACTCAATCTGTTTTCTAAGCGACTCAAGCTGGGCATCTTTTTCGTCCAGCGCCGTCTTGAGTGCCAGCACCTTGGATTCCAGTGCAGCACGTAATTCAACAATATCTTTACTGATATCCTGGACAGCTGCCAGCTCCTGTTCGGAGTCCTTGATCGCCTCCCTCAGCTTGTCACTCTCCTGGGAGGGGTAACCTAACTCACTCTTATCGCTTAATCGCCAGCTCCTATCTGCATCAACCACCCGTAATCTTGGAGCAGTCTGAACGGCAGCCGCTTTCTCTTCTTGCGTTGTGTCGGCCTCAGCAGGCTGGACGGGGTCTGATTCTAGTTCGGTTGCTATTGCGGCTGAGGGTACCGGCTCACTGATTTGTTCAGGGACGGGCTCAGCTGCAGGCGGGCTTTTCCTGGCAACAGGTTGTGTCTGTTCTGACCTGGAGGCAGAGCGCTGTTGACGCCACGCAGACATCTGCTGCTTGACTTCTGCAAGCGCGTCGCCCTTATCTATCGCACGTATGGCATCTGCAGAGGGAACACTCAGCATCGCCCCTTTTTTGAGCAGGTTGATATTGCCATTCTGGAAGGCATCCGGGTTCTCTTTCAGCAGGGCAACCATAGTCTGGTTACGTGAAATACCCTTGTCCTGTTGTACCTTACCGGCAATCACCCAGAGCGTTTCACTGCTTCTGACAGGCCCGTAAGTCTCTATACCGGGCTGTGATACCGGTGCAGCCTGCCGGGCGGGTGCCTTACGCTCAGCGACACGCTTGACCGGCTGAGCCTTGGGTGGCGTGTAGGTGGGCGGATCCAGCAGTACGGTGAACTCCCGAACCAGGCTACCACCTGGCCAGCTGACCTCGACGAGAAAATCCAGATAGGGTTCACGAATAGACTCACGACTGCTGACCAGAATATAGGGCTGTTCTCCCTCAGCGGCGACCACGCTAAACCGCAATTTGGAGAGCAGGAAGGGGCGCTCAATACCGGCACGTCTAAAGACCGCAGGATTAGCCAATTTGACCCGGATATCTTCAGCCGCGGTTGAACTGGCTGATATCAGACCTACCCTGGCATTAAATGGCTCATTGAGTGCGGAACTGACACTGATCTTACCCAGACCCAATGCGAAGGCCGTTGAAGAAAAGAGCATCAGTAAGAGTAATGAAAGTAACTTTTTAATCATTCTTTTGTTTTGGACTTTATCCGAATCCACTTCGCCTTGATCTATCGATCTTCCCATTCAGCTATAGGTCGAGCAATCGCACCCTGCGCCAATATAAAACAATCAGTTAGCCACGTCACTTAAAACTAAACATAAATTAGTCGAACCCCATGACGCCAAGCCAGCTGGATCACGGCTCCTCCATCAGTTTCAGCATATCGGTATAGGTCGCATAATTGGCGTAAGCCAGCACAGGAAGCACAACCAATAACAACGGCAAGGCAAAAAGAACGGTAAAAAAAGTCAATATTCCCAGTGTAATAGCCCACAAAAACATAATTCTTGGATTGCGGGTGACCACACGAACGCTAAAGGATACCGCATCAACCAAACCCGACTGATTCTGAAGCGCAAACGGTATTGAAAGCACGGTCACGCAGAAGATAATAAAAGTCAGCACAAAGCCGAGAATACAGGCAAAAAGCAGAAAGGCGGTCGCATCGGCGCGTAACGCCTCATTAGCCTGAAACTGTTCAAGTGACAGCGGTACAAAATCAAAGTAGACGCTGTATATGATCAGCGCATCCGTCACCCAGATCAGGTAGATCACCAAAGAGACCAGACCGATGACCAGAATGGAGGGGGGAAAACGTTTAAACGCCTCGCGAATATCAGCAAATACTGGTTGCTGACCCTCACGTAGCCGCTCGGCAAAGTAGTAGTAAACGGTGACAAGGCCCGGTACAACGATAAGAAACCCCCCGGCCAATATGAAGTAGACCAGACTAAAACCACCTGTCTGCAGACCAAGAACGGCTATCAAGCCTATCGCCAAAAAGATGCCGGCATAGAGCATGTTAAGTACTGCCGCCTGCCTGAAATCCTGCCAACCACGGGTCAGCCATTCCCACACTACGGAGAACATCAGCCACTCCCTTCTTAAATGTTTAGCTCTACTTTATGCTGAAAAACCAGCCAATTACCTTACAGAGGTAATATTAGACGTTAATAAGCAAAACCGCTGAAAAACACCCAGCTTTATCCAAGCTGGCTCGCAAACTGGTTACTGCAATAATGACAATTTGAACAACACCAAGCAGACCTATTCATCGTTATTGTCACGCTGTTCACTGGAAAACTTCATACTCAGATCAGGCAGATTGACACGCCCAATGACATGCAACACGATACCCACCCCGATAAAAAAGACAACGGCCGCCCCGAAGCTAGCCACAACCGGATGATCGCTCCCAAGTTCAGAATTATAATAAAAAGTCCCGATTAAGCAGCCGATAGCAGCAAGATAGGAGACGATAGCGATAGTAAAAGATATATTTTGTGCCGTTGTGTGTGGCTTCACTTCAAAGACCCCGAGTCAGAAGCTGAATTAAGGCAGAAGGGTACTCTAAACAACAGTAGCGGGCCAATGCTTCTCTCCTAAGGCTGAATTTAATTAGCTTGCCAAGATTCAGAAAATTAGTTTATTTT
>JAPHUG010000365.1 GCA_026197195.1 Sedimenticola sp. | reverse complement strand
TATTGCTCGTTCTGCGGAAAGAGTCAGCATGAAGTTCGTAAGCTCATCGCGGGTCCTTCCGTGTTCATTTGTGATGAGTGTGTAGAGCTTTGCAATGACATCATACGCGAGGAGATGCAGGAAGGTGCTGTTGAGACCTCAGGAAAGCTGCCCAATCCACATGAGCTGAGTGCGCTGCTTGATCAGTATGTCATCGGACAGGCCCGGGCAAAGAAGGTCCTCTCGGTAGCGGTTTACAATCACTACAAACGACTGGACACCAGTAAGAATAAGGATGACGTAGAGATTGCCAAGAGCAATATTCTGCTGATTGGCCCCACTGGATCGGGTAAAACCCTGTTGGCAGAAACGCTGGCACGTACCCTGAATGTACCATTCACTATCGCCGATGCGACCACGCTGACAGAGGCGGGTTACGTAGGTGAAGATGTTGAGAACATCATACAAAAGCTGCTGCAGAAGTGTGATTACGATGTAGAGAAGGCCCAGACCGGTATTGTCTATATCGACGAGATCGATAAGATTTCCCGAAAATCCGACAATCCCTCCATTACCCGCGATGTCTCTGGCGAGGGTGTTCAGCAGGCACTGCTGAAACTGATTGAGGGGACCGTGGCCTCTGTGCCCCCCCAAGGTGGCCGCAAGCATCCTCAGCAGGAGTTCCTGCAGGTGGATACCTCAAACATCCTCTTCGTCGTGGGTGGTGCCTTTGCCGGTTTGGACAAAGTCATCAGGAATCGCTCCGAGAAGGGCGGGATCGGTTTCTCTGCGGAGGTGCACAGTAAAGATGAGTCCCGCCGCGTGGGTGAGGTTCTGACCGGTGTGGAACCTGAAGATTTGATTCACTACGGGTTGATTCCTGAGTTTGTTGGTCGTCTGCCTGTGGTGGCGACCCTGGAAGAGCTGGATGAAGAGGCGTTGGTGCGAATTCTGACCGAGCCCAAGAACGCACTGGTCAAACAGTATCATCGGCTATTCGAGATGGAAGATTGTGAGCTGGAGTTCCGGCCTGATGCGCTGGCCGCTATCGCACGCAAGGCGATGGAACGGAAGACCGGAGCCCGGGGATTGCGAACCATCATGGAGCAGGTTCTGCTGGATACCATGTATGACCTGCCATCCCAGGAGAATGTATCCAAAGTGGTGGTCGATGAGTCGGTCATCACCGGTGAGAATGACCCCTATATCATCTATGAAGGTGGTGAGCAGAAGCGGGTTGGCGCTGATTGACCTGAACTCATAATTGGGTGTGACCCTGAAACCGCTAATCTTTAGAGATTGGCGGTTTTTTTATGAGCAGATGAGCAGTTTTCAATTGTTTGCAACTTCAGCTGAATGGGTGATATGCTCGTAACTACATGAATTAATGGTCTATTTGTGTTTTTCCAGGTTAAATCCCTGTATTCCCCCCAGCTTTTTGCCTTGAAATCTTCCTGGCAAACCCCCACCATCAACTGAACGGCGCACGCTGAGTGACGCCAGCCAATTTGAACTACCGGTAATGAGCGTGATAATGATTTGCCTGTAGTGCGCGACAAAAGGAGAACCCTTGATGGGTCAAGAAGTTAAGAGTAATTTGCAGATCGAAAACTCGGCTGCACAGATTCCAGTCCTTCCATTACGGGATGTTGTCGTCTATCCCCACATGGTGATACCGCTCTTCGTTGGTCGCGAGAAATCGATCAAGGCACTTGATGCTGCGATGAAAGAGGATAAGCAGATCCTCCTGGTCGCTCAAAAAAGCGCTGAAACAGATGACCCCGAAATCGGTGATATGCACAGTGTGGGTACGCTGGCTAATATTCTGCAACTGCTGAAATTGCCTGACGGTACCGTAAAGGTGCTGGTCGAGGGTGGTTCCCGCTCTGAACTCACCAGCTTCAAGGAAGATGAAGGCTTCTTTACGGCGCAATACTCGGTCATTCAGGACATTACGCCGGATGACGACAGGGAGATGGAGGTGCTGATGCGCTCTGCCATTGCCCTGTTTGATCAGTATGTGAAACTCAACAAGAAGATCCCACCCGAGGTTTTGACCTCGCTTTCCAGTATTGATGCGCCCAGTCGTCTAGCTGACACCATGGCTGCCCATATGTCGCTGAAACTGGATGAGAAGCAAAGCGTGCTGGAGATGGCCAACATTGGTGACCGTCTGGAGCATCTGATGAGCCTGATGGAGGCTGAAAATGACCTTCTGCAGATGGAGAAGCGCATCCGTGGTCGGGTCAAGCGTCAGATGGAGAAGAACCAGCGCGAGTACTATCTCAACGAGCAGATGAAGGCGATCCAGAAAGAACTGGGTGAGATGGAAGATGCGCCGAATGAGATTGAAGATCTAGAAAACCGGATTGAGTCAGCCGGCATGCCCAAAGAGGCAAAGGGCAAGGCGCAGGCGGAGCTTAACAAGCTGAAGCTGATGTCGCCCATGTCTGCAGAAGCGGCGGTGGTCAGGAACTATATCGATACGCTGGTCAATGTACCCTGGAAGAAGCGCAGCAAGATTCGAAATGACCTGAAAGTGGCTGAAGATGTGCTTGAAAAGGATCATTACGGGCTGGAGAAGGTAAAAGAGCGGATTATTGAGTATCTGGCTGTCCAGCAGCGGGTACGAAAGCTCAAAGGACCGATACTCTGTCTGGTAGGACCGCCGGGTGTAGGTAAGACCTCGGTGGGTCAGTCCATTGCCCGTGCCACGAATCGTAAATTTATTCGTATGGCGTTAGGGGGCGTGCGTGATGAAGCGGAGATACGTGGGCATCGCAGAACCTATATTGGCGCGCTGCCGGGTAAAATTATCCAGAATCTCTCCAAGATAGGCACACGCAATCCGCTGTTCCTGCTGGATGAAATCGATAAGATGGCGATGGATTTCAGGGGTGATCCTGCTTCCGCTCTGCTGGAAGTGCTGGATCCAGAACAGAATCACACCTTCGGTGATCACTATCTGGAAGTGGATTTTGATCTTTCTGAAGTGATGTTTGTGGCCACGGCCAATACCCTGAACGTTCCTGCTGCCCTGCTGGATCGAATGGAGGTTATTCGTCTCTCCGGTTATACGGAAGATGAAAAGGTCAATATCGCCATGCGCTACCTGGTACCCAAGCAGGTTGAAAACAATGGCCTGAAGACCTCCGAAATCCTGATTAAGGAAGATGTCATACGCGATATTATTCGTTACTACAGTCGAGAGGCTGGGGTGCGAAATCTGGAGCGTGAAATCTCCAAGATCTGCCGCAAGGTGGTAAAGGATATTGTGCTTACAAAATCAGGTAAGAAGATCACCATCACACCGGCCAGTCTGGATAAATACCTGGGCGTCAAACGCTTCCGCTACGGCGAAGTTGAAGACTACGATCAGGTTGGACAGGTGACCGGTCTGGCCTGGACCGAAGTGGGTGGCGAGCTGCTGAAGATCGAAACCGCCTTGGTACCGGGAAAGGGGCGTCTGACCCATACGGGGCAACTGGGCGATGTGATGCAGGAGTCTATTCAGGCGGCGATGACGGTGGTCAGAAGTCGTTCTGAGGCCTTTGGTATAGAGAGTGATTTCTACCAAAAGCTGGATGTCCATGTACATGTTCCAGAAGGG
>JAPHUG010000513.1 GCA_026197195.1 Sedimenticola sp. | reverse complement strand
GGTGGTTATTATCACTACTCTTATTCGGTGGTGCGGGGTTGCGATCGGGTCGTGCCGGTCGATATATACGTTCCGGGTTGTCCGCCAACGGCTGAAGCGCTTTTGTATGGTGTCATTCAGTTGCAGGAAAAAATCAAACGTACCAGCACTATTGCGCGTCAGGATTAGGTGAGCCAGGTTTATGAACGAGACAGTCAAAACCAAATCTCAACAGCGACACGATACGCTTCAGGCTAATCTTGCTGAACAATACGCCAGCAAGGGCTGTGTTGTGACCCAGAGCCTGGGTGAAGTCACGATGGTGATTCCGCGTGAGCATTTGACACCCATCATGACCGAGTTACGCGACGACGAACGTTTTCTGTTCGAAGAGTTGATTGATGCCTGTGGTATTGATTACGCCGGTTACGGTGAATCAGAGTGGATGACCAAGCAGGCATCTGAAACCGGTTTCTGTCGCGGCGTGAATCGTTACACCATCGATGTTTCTGCGCGTGGCGAGAATGATCGCTTCGCCGTTGTTTATCATCTGCTATCCATGGCAAATAACCAGCGGCTTCGGGTGCGTACTTTTGTTGATGCCACTCAGCCGATTGTTGATTCGGTGGTGGGTATCTGGCGTGGTGCTGACTGGTTTGAGCGCGAGGCATTCGATCTCTACGGCATTATGTTCAGCGGTCACCCTGATTTGCGTCGTATTCTCACAGACTACGGTTTTGTAGGTCATCCTTTCCGTAAGGACTTCCCGCTCGAAGGCAATGTTCAGATGCGTTATGACGCTGAACTGGGTCGGGTGGTATACGAACCCGTTACCCTTGATCCCCGTGTGCTTGTGCCGAAGGTCATCCGCGAAGATAACCGTTTCCAGGCTGCAAGTCTTGAAGAGCAGGACTCCACTGATGCCTGAGATTCGTAATTACACCCTCAACTTTGGGCCACAGCATCCTGCCGCACATGGCGTGTTGCGTCTTGTACTAGAGATGGATGGTGAGGTGATTGAGCGCGCAGACCCTCACATCGGCTTGTTGCATCGTGCCACTGAAAAGCTGGCTGAAAGTAAGCCCTATAATCAAAGTATCCCTTACATGGATCGTCTCGATTACGTATCCATGATGTGCAGCGAGCACGGTTATGTCATGGCAGTTGAGAAACTGCTTGGCGTTGATGTGCCGTTGCGTGCCAAGTACATCCGCACCATGTTTGATGAGATCACCCGCATCTTGAATCATCTGATGTGGTTGGGAACACACGCACTTGATGTGGGTGCTATGACCGTGTTCCTCTACGCTTTCCGCGAGCGTGAGGATCTGATGGACTGTTATGAAGCGGTCTCAGGTGCGCGCATGCATGCAGCCTACTACCGTGTGGGTGGCGTCTACCGTGATCTGCCTGATGTCATGCCCCGTTATGCTAATAACCAGTTCCGTAGTGATGCGGATATTGCACGCAAGAATGAGACGCGTCAGGGTTCGTTGCTCGACTTTATTGAAGATTTTACTGATCGCTTCCCTGGGAATGTCGATGAGTATGAGACGCTGCTGACCGATAATCGTATCTGGAAGCAGCGGACGGTCGGTATCGGCGTTGTTACCCCAGAGCGTGCCAAACAGCTCTGTTTCACCGGCCCTATGGTTCGTGGTTCAGGCTTGGCGTGGGATCTTCGTAAGAAGCAACCCTATGCCGCCTACGACAAAGTTGATTTTGATATTCCGGTGGGTGTGAATGGCGATTGTTATGACCGCTATCTGGTGCGTGTTGAAGAGATGCGCCAGTCAAACCGCATTATCAAGCAGTGTATACAGTGGCTGCGCGAGAATGAAGGCCCGGTGATTGTTGAAGATCACAAGGTATCGCCGCCGGCTCGGGATGATATGAAGGGTGATATGGAGAGTCTCATTCATCACTTCAAGTTGTTCACTGAAGGCTATTGTCCGCCGGCTGGTGAGGCCTATGCAGCCGTAGAGGCCCCCAAGGGTGAATTCGGTTGTTATGTGGTCTCTGACGGTGCAAACAAACCGTTCCGTTTGAAAATTCGTGCTCCTGGATTTGCCCATCTGGCTGCGATGGACGAGATGGTTAATGGGCATATGCTGGCCGACGTGGTGGCTGTTATTGGCACCATGGATGTTGTGTTCGGGGAGATTGATCGCTGATGGGTTTCAAGAATCTACCAATGACCACCGTAAAACCGACGGAGAATAAAGAAAGTCTATTCTCTGAGAAGGTTAGGGCGGAGATCGATACCTGGGTTGCAAAATACCCGGAAGGTTGGCAGCAGTCGGCTGTGATGGCGGCACTGCGCATTGTGCAGGATGAGAATGGTGGCTCACTGACCCAGGCGTTAATGGATCAGGTAGCGGCCTATCTGGATATGCCACCGATCGCAGTCTATGAAGTGGCAACATTCTACTCCATGTACGAGCATAAAAAGGTTGGCAAACATAAGGTCTGTGTCTGTACCAATGTCTCTTGCATGATCAATGGCTCGGATAAGATTGTCGAGCATATGGAGAACAAGCTCGGTATCAAGCTGGGTGAGGTAACAGAGGATGGCAAGTACTCCCTGAAAGAGGTTGAGTGTCTTGGTGCCTGCGGCGGCGCACCCATGTTCCAGATTGGTAACAAGTACTATGAGAATCTGACACCTGAGTTGGTCGATTCCATTCTGGACGGACTGGAGTAATCAATAATGGCGAATGAAGTCTGTCTCAGAAATAATGATCTTGAGCGCCCCTGGTTACTGGAGACTTACCAGAGTCGGGGTGGTTATTCTGCGCTGAAAAAAATCCTTCAGGAGAAGATGTCACCAGACCAGGTGATTGAAGAGGTGAAGGCTTCCGGTTTGCGTGGTCGTGGAGGCGCAGGCTTTCCGACGGGTCTGAAGTGGAGCTTCATATCACGTAATGCGCCGGGTCAGAAGTACGTCGTCTGTAACTCTGACGAAGGTGAGCCCGGCACGTTTAAAGATCGCGATATTCTCCGTTATAACCCGCACCAGTTGGTGGAGGGGATGATTATTGCCGGTTATGCGATTGGTGCAACCGTCGGCTATAACTATATTCGTGGTGAGTTCTGGGAACCCTACGAACGTTTCGAGGCTGCGCTGGAAGAGGCGCGAGCTGCAGGTTTTCTGGGCGAGAACATTCTGGGTTCTGGCTTTGATTTTCAGCTCCATTCCCATCTGGGTGGTGGCGCTTATGTCTGCGGTGAAGAGACCGCGTTGCTGGAGTCGATTGAAGGCAAGAAGGGACAGCCACGGTATAAGCCACCGTTCCCTGCGCACTTTGGTCTTTATGGTCGACCCACTATTATCAATAACACTGAATCACTGGCGTCCATCCCTGTCATTATGGAAAAGGGTGGTGAGTGGTTTAAACAGCTGGGTGTTGAAAACAGTGGCGGTTCAAAACTGTTTTCGATCTCCGGTAATCTGAATAACCCGGGTGTTTTTGAAATTCCTCTGGGGACCCCTTTCTCCGAGCTGCTGGAAATGGCGGGCGGCATGAAAGATGGGCGCAAAATAAAGGCAGTCATTCCCGGTGGTTCATCGGCCCCGATCATTCCTGGTGATCAGATGATGGATCTGACCATGGATTATGACGCGATTGCCAAAGCAGGTTCGATGCTGGGATCAGGCGCGGTCATCGTGCTTGATGACACCAATTGCATGGTTAAAGTCCTTGAGCGCATGTCCTACTTCTACTACGAAGAGTCTTGCGGTCAGTGTACGCCTTGTCGTGAAGGCACGGGCTGGCTTTATCGCGTGGTCAGTCGAATCGAACGGGGTGAAGGTCGTCCTGAGGATTTGGCACTACTGGATGATGTGACTCAGAAGATAGCCGGGCGCACGATCTGTGCCCTGGGTGATGCGGCTGCCCTGCCGGTTCAAGGCATGCTGAAGCATTTCAGAGATGAGTTTGAATATCATATAGAACATAAGAAATGCATGGTTGGCTAAGGCCATACCCTGTATTGAACCTTATTAACGGCTACTGGTTAGAGAACTAAATCAATGTCTGAAGACCAGACGATAACAATCGAGATAGACGGTAAAGCAATACAGGCGGCGCCCGGTCAAATGCTGATCGAGGTGACGGATGCTGCCGGGATTGATGTCCCGCGTTTCTGCTACCACAAAAAACTGTCTGTATCCGCGAACTGCAGAATGTGTCTGGTTGAGGTGGAGCGTGCGCCAAAACCTCTGCCTGCTTGTGCCACACCAGTTAATGACGGGATGAAGGTGTTTACCAAATCCCCCATCGCTCTGGCTGCACAGAAAGGCACTATGGAGTTTCTGCTGATCAATCATCCACTGGATTGCCCTATTTGTGATCAGGGTGGTGAGTGTGAGCTGCAGGATATCTCCATGGGATACGGCAGTGATATCTCTCGTTTCGTTGAAGGTAAGCGGATCGTAAAAGATAAAGATATTGGTCCCCTGATTACCACTGATCTGACCCGCTGTATTCACTGTACTCGCTGCGTCCGATTTGGTGCTGAGATTGCCGGTATTCGTGAGTTGGGTGCCACCGGGCGTGGTGAACACATGACCATCGGTACCTATATTGAGAAGAGTGTTGATTCAGAACTCTCGGGTAATATTATTGATGTCTGTCCTGTAGGCTCGCTGACCTCCAAGCCCTCCCAATTCAAAGCCCGTGCATGGGAGATGATACAGCGTGACACCATCGCTCCTCATGATTCGGTTGGCTCCAACATCCATGTCCATGTGCGTCGCAATGAGCTGATACGGGTTCACCCGAAGGACAATGAGTCGATTAACGAGTGCTGGATCTCAGATCGTGACCGTTTCAGTTATGAAGGGGTCACGAGTCCTGATCGTTTAACCACACCTATGATAAAGCGCAACGGACAGTGGGCCGATGCTAGCTGGGAAGAGGCGTTAACCGCTGCCGTCAATGGTCTTAAGGGTGTGGGTTCTGATCTGGGGGCGTTGGTCTCACCCAGATCTACTCTGGAAGAGCTGTATCTCGCTAAAAAACTCATCAAAGGTTTGGGTAGCGATGCGATTGACAGTCGTCTGCGCCAAGGTGACTTCCGAAGTGAAACCGATTCCGCTCCCTGGTTGGGTCAGTCCATCGAAGCACTGGAAAAAGTGGATGCTGCACTGGTAGTGGGTAGCAGCATACGAAAAGAGCAACCGATGCTGGCACACCGTCTGCGCAAGGCGGCTCTTGAAGGTGCGCAAATCAGCTTCATTAATCCACTGGAATTGGATTTGAATTACGTGGCTGAGCAGCGGGTTGTTACGCCGGCTGAAATGATCAGTACGCTGGCTGGGATTGCCAAAGCCGCTGGTGCTAAGGGTGAGCTTATCGATCGGGCTGAAGCCACGGAGTCTCAGAAGGCGCTCGCTGAAAAATTGAAAGCAGCAGCAAACGGCACCTTGTTACTCGGTAACCTGGCTACCGCCCATGTGGATTACTCGATTATCCGTTACCTTGCATCGGCTATTGCGGGCGCATGTGATCTAACGCTGGGTTATCTGCCTGAAGCGGCCAATACGGTTGGTGCTTATCAGGTGGGTGCCATTGCATCTGTCGGAAATGATGCGCAAGCGATGCTTGATCAGCCACGTAAAGGTTATCTCCTGATGGGGATCGAGCCAGCATTTGATCTTTGGAATCCAACGAAGGCGATGGGTGCTTTTGAACAGGCCGAGTTCGTAGTCGCACTCAGTGCTTACAAAAATACCTCTCTGGAAATGGCAGCAGATGTGATCTTGCCGATGGCGTTGGCAGTCGAAACCTCCGGTAGTTTTGTTAATGCTGCGGGTAGCCTGCAATCCTTTAAAGGAGCGGTGTCGCCCAGTGGGAATACGCGTCCAGCCTGGAAGATTCTTCGTGTGCTGGGTAATCTTCTGGAGATGC
>JAPHUG010000412.1 GCA_026197195.1 Sedimenticola sp. | reverse complement strand
TTGATCAGCTCATCCAGCTCCCGTTTGCCTTTGATCATCTTGCGGCCGCCACCCTTCACCCGCGGCTTGATACGAAAGTAGTAACTGGCCGCTCCCTGCGGGTCCAGATCCCAGACCAGGGTGCGGTAGCCTGCTTGTGCCGAAAGATAGGCCAGGTTAACCGCAGCCGCCGTCTTTCCCACGCCCCCTTTGATGTTATAGACGCCAATAATTCTCATGATTTTGCTCCATCCACCTTGGCGTTCTGTTTTCCTGATCCAAATAACTGTTCATAACTCTCCAACTGCTGGGGATTGGCAAACAGGGCGAAACGATCCGCAAAGGCGACCCGCGCCTCCTGCTGCCGCTTCAGCAAGCCATCCACCAGCATGCCCATGGCCAGCAGGGTATCGGCGGGTACCTCGCCCTCCTCGACCATCTGATGGGCAAACGCCCGCAACTTATCGGCCTGCACCTCCAGGTCCTGGTAGTCTCCCAGGTTTTCCAGCAGGATCTTGAGTGTCTTGATCAGCGGCTTGATCTGATCTTTGGGGTAAAGGCTCTGGAAAAACTCCAGCAGATAGCGCAGCTTTTTGCAGCTCTTGCGCAACTCATGAAGCTCTTCAGGCTGAGAGTGAGGATGAATAGCCAGGCCCTCTTCCAGCACCAATCTGAAGGTTCGATAGATCCGCTTACGGGCCACCTTCTTAATCGGTTTATGCGCCTGCTCACCTTCATCTTCCGGTAGAGAGGGTGAGCTGAGAAAGCTACGCCACGCTTTCACTAGGCTATGAAAATGGGGCGAATTAATCTTCCGCACCAGGGCCTGCTGCTCGCTCTTCTGGTGAGCAACCAGAAAATCGTGCAGGGGGGCCAGGTCAGCCTGAAACGGCTCTGGCAAACTGTTTTTATACTCATCGAAACCCAGCAGGTAGACATCCAGGTCACGGGTGGGACCGGTTATCTGACCAATCCAGGCGAACCGCTCCTTGTACTCGGTGGTTATCGCCTCGGAGAAGACCCCCTTTATCTGGGTCAGGGCGGAGCGGGTACGACGCACCGCCACCCGAAGATCATGCAGAAACTCGGAATCCAGATCGGCTCTTGTGCCTGGCAGGTTCTGCTCCAGTGTATCCAGCAAGGTGCTATGAATTAACCGGGCGACATCAACGGCAGGCGTATCCGGTTGCAGGGCAAAACCCAGTTTCGAACTATAGTCCAGGGGTTGACGGTCAATACCCGCCAGGGCCAGCGCAATCAGGGGTTGTGACTGCTGTTGCAGTCCCAGTTTAGCTGCCAGGAAGCGAGCCACCTGATTCAGGTATTTATCATAGCCCCGCACCGGCAGCAGCCTGACCCGATTGATCATGGGGTGGTATTCCGCTCGTCCATGAGGCTTGACGTGATTCGCCTCCATCTGGAGTCTCAGCACGGTTTTCTCTTCACGATCGAACAGCTTCAGGCCGATAATTCTGGAGCGTATCTCGACGATGGGCAGCAAGGCGCGCATTTCAAGGGGGTCGGTGATGCGCTCCCGAAGTAGTCCCGCTGCATAATCCCAGGCAAATCGGGGCACATCGCCTTCCAGACGCAGGGTTTCAAATGGCGCATCATCGGTCAGATTTCGCAGCACCAAGTGGTGCAGGTCCCGACCCATGACCTCATCCAGCTGCATCCCCGCCTGATAGAGACGCCAGTCAAAGCTGTCGTAGAAGCTATGGCGAACGGTTTTTTCGGGCTCGGTCCCCAAGCGAAAACGGGAGGTTAAGGCTGTCAATACCTCTTCGATAGTATCTAAGTCGCCCAACTGATACTGAAGCGAGAACGCTGTCATGTTGTTATATCCTGCCCTTGTCCCGGGAGTTTGAATCGCAGATTGACTGCTGTTGGGCTAGATACTAATAAAGCCCCGGTCAAATTACCATTACAGTTGCCCCGCGGGCAGGATAAGTGCGGTCGTTACTGCTCCAGGCTCTTGGAGGCGATCTCAAACACATCCCGTGATACACCTTCTGTCTTAAGGATGCGTTCCAGTTGCGCCTTCATCAGCTGCTGGCGCTGGGGATCATAGCGTTGCCAACGGGCCATGATGCGCACCATGCGGGATGCCACCTGGGGATTCAGACTATCCAGCTCCAGCACCCGGTCACCCAAGAACTGATAGCCACTGCCATCAGCCGCGTGGAAACAGACCGCATTGCCGGCACAAAACGCACCGATCAGTGATCGCACTTTATTGGGATTAGCGATGGAGAAGGCCGGGTGTCCCATCAGTGCCTTGACCCGGTCCAGCGTATCCGGTCGCTTGGAGATGGCCTGTAGGGTAAACCACTTATCCATCACCAGGGGATCGTCTTTCCACTGTTGATAGAACTGTTCCAGTAACGCCTCACCTTCCGGCCCCACTCTATCAGCCATCAGCGACAGCGCCGAAAGCACATCTGTCATATTGTGTCCGGCCGAGAACTGATTGATACAGAGTGACTGCGCCTCTGAATCATCTGTTTGCATCAGATAACTCAAGGCGAGGTTTTTCAGGCTGCGTCGACTGATGGAGGCCGCATCAGGAACATAGCTACCCCCCACATTATTCTCTTGATAGACCGCCAGAAAGTCCTCTTTAAGCGCCAGGGCCAGGGCCTTTTTTAGCGATTCCCGGGAGCGATGAATACCCTCGACATCAACCTCATCCATCTGATCACCCAGATAACTCTCCGAGGGAAGCGTCAACACTTCACTCAGTAAGGCTTTATCGCTTACCTTGTCGGTCAGGGCATTTTTAAAGGCCTCAATAAAGCCGAGCGGGATTTCAGCCTCCGGTGATGCCACCCGCGCCAGCAGGATTCGCTGCGCCAGGCTCTGTGCTGCATCCCAACGACAGAACCCATCTGTCTCATTGGCCATCAGGAACATCAGCTCTTCATCACGATAGTCATAGTGCACTTTGACGGGTGCCGAAAAGCCCCGTAACAGCGCAGGAATGGGCTGCTCTTTAATACCGGTAAAGACGAACGATTGACGACGCTCACTTACCTCAAGCATCAGGGTATCTGATGGGGCCTGCGTTGCCCCTTCCAGTTGCAACGGTAGCGCCTCTCCCTTCTGACCCAATAGCCCCATCGCCAGAGGAATCAGGAAAGGGCCCTTGTCAGATTGACCGGGTGTTGCCGGGCAGTGCTGTTCCACCGTCAGGGTGTAACGCTGCTGGTCGGCATCGTAGTCACTGCCAATCATCAATTCCGGTGTACCGGCTTGACTGTACCAGCGTTTGAACTGGCTCAAATCACGACCGCTGGCATCGGCCATACACTGGACAAAATCATCCGTGGTCACGGCCTGGCCATCAAACCGCTCAAAGTAGAGATCTGTCGCCTGGCGGTAGCACTCTGGACCCAGCAGATTGGCCTGCATCCTTACCACTTCGGCCCCCTTTTCATACACGGTAACGGTGTAGAAGTTATTGATCTCCATGTAGGAGTCCGGACGAACCGGATGGGCCATGGGGCTGGCATCCTCTGCAAACTGATGGGCACGCAACAGGCGCACATCCTCAATCCGCTTCACACCACGGGAGCCCATGTCGGCAGAGAATTCCTGATCCCGAAATACCGTTAATCCCTCTTTCAGACTAAGCTGAAACCAGTCCCGGCAGGTGATCCGGTTGCCGGTCCAGTTGTGAAAATACTCATGGGCAATGACCGACTCTATCCCCTGAAAATCTCTGTCCGTAGCCGTTTCACGTGAGGCCAACACATACTTGG
>JAPHUG010000490.1 GCA_026197195.1 Sedimenticola sp. | reverse complement strand
GCGGTAGCTAAAGGGGAATAAGGAGTAAGATAATGGCACAGGTCATTAACAGTAATATTCTTTCATTGACTGCTCAGCGTAATCTGAATAAATCGCAGTCTTCACTTAACACCTCCATTCAGCGTCTCTCATCTGGTCTGCGCATCAACAGCGCCAAGGATGATGCGGCGGGTCTGGCCATTACCGACCGGATGACATCCCAGGTGCGTGGTCTTAATCAGGCGGTCCGAAATGCCAATGACGGCATCTCTCTGGCACAGACCGCTGAAGGTGCGCTGGCTGAATCATCTAACAACCTGCAGCGTATTCGTGAGCTGGCGATTCAGTCAGCGAACTCCACGAACTCGGCTTCAGATCGTGCAGCATTGAACTCAGAGGTAAACCAGCTTCTGAATGAGATTCAGCGTACGGCCACAACGACTCAGTTCAATGGTCAAAACATCATTGATGGAACGTTCCAGTCATCACAGTTCCAGGTTGGTGCAAATGCCAATCAGACCATCAATGTGAGTGTATCAGGTGCAACTACTAATACCCTTGGTACCTACGGTGGTACTAGCACGGCCGTTTCAACTACTGCGTTTAGCACGACCAACTATATCACCATCAACAGTACCCAGATCGGTGCCTCGATAGATCAGTCTACACAGTCTGCCGGTTGGACTGCGGCCAGTGCCGCTGCCAAGGCGCAATCCATCAATGCGGCGACCGCTTCCACCGGTGTCACCGCAACCGCCAGCACCACGGTCACCGGCGCTGCTCCTATCGCGGGATCGGCCTCTGCAGGTGACCTGAGCATTAATGGCATTGCCCTTGGTTCAATAGCTGCGGCGACAACTGCAGCTGGCCAAGGAAGCACGGTAGCTGCCGCTATTAATGCCATTACTTCCCAGACTGGTGTGTCAGCTACGGCCGATGCATCCACTGGTGCTTTGACTCTGACTTCTAGCGAAGGGCGTGACATTGCCTTGACTGCTGGGACTGCCGCAGGCGCTACCCGGATCTTGAATGCAACCGGCCTGACCTCAACGGTTGGTGGTACGGCTGCAGTGGCAGGTACATCTACGTTGGCGCTTACGGGTACTACGGGTAATGGTGAAAGTGTAGTTCTTAACGGTGTAACATTCACCTTTGATACTAGCGTTGGTACAAACACAGTAAATAGCGCAACAAGTGTAACTGTAGGTTTGAGTGGCGGTGCGGGTGCCGCAGCAACTGGTGCTGCTCTTGTTAGTGCCTTTAACTCAGCCAAAGCTGGCGCAGCTAGTGCAGCACTATTGCCATTGAGTGCGGCGGGTACTACCACAGTAACGTTTACCGATACCCGTGTTGGTACTGCCTCCACTGTAGGGCGTACCTTTACGGGTTCTGTTACTGGCGGTACTCTCACCGCAAATGCCTCCGGCTCTGATTACGTGGCAGGTACTCTGGCTAACACCACGGGTGGTACTATAACCCTTAACTCTTCCGAAAGCTTCACGCTTACAGGTACGGGTACGGGTCTGGCTGATGCTGGCTTGAGTGCGCTAACCGTGAGTCTGACAGCACTGAGTACGGTTGATATCTCTTCTGTGGCTGGCGCCAACACGGCGATCGCCATCGTCGACGGTGCCCTGGCTCAGATCTCCAGCAGTCGAGCCGATCTGGGTGCAGTACAAAACCGTTTTGAGTCTACCATGGCCAACTTGAGCACCGCGTCTGAGAACCTCAGTGCTGCTCGTTCTCGTATCCTGGATGCGGACTTTGCTGCGGAGACGGCGAATTTGACACGGGCGCAGATCCTGCAGCAGGCAGGTATTGCGATGGTTTCTCAGGCGAATGCTCTGCCACAGAGTGTCCTGTCACTTCTCCAGTAAAGGAGCACGGGATGGGGTTCAGTAAACCGGCCTCATCCCCTGTAAACTAGGTGATCGCCATGGTAAATCAAATCTCTCAAAGTGTGCTGAGTAGTTTAACTACTCAGCCAAAAGGAGCTCCAAATTCTGCAGGGAAGGTGCAGGAGAGTTCTGATGTCGAGTCGATAGCCCAGGTTGCACAGCCTTTATCTGATAGTGAAACCAAGGTCGTCGAAAAGTCGTCACAGAAGGTGGATGAGCAGGCACTTGATGAAGCATTAGGTCAATTGAATGAGTTTGCTCAATCTGTTCAGCGACAGCTGGAATTTTCTGTTGACGAAGAGAGTGGGAAGACTATTGTTAAGGTCATAGACAAAGAGTCGGGACAGACGATTCGGAGTATCCCCTCTGAGGAAGTCCTGAATATGCAGAGAAGGCTGAAAGAGACCAGCGAGGCTATATTTAATAGTGCAGCTGATCGAGTCTCTCTATTGTTTCAGGGTAAGGCGTAATAGAAAACCGGAGACAGGGAAGTCTCCATTATTTCAGTAAGTGTG
>JAPHUG010000250.1 GCA_026197195.1 Sedimenticola sp. | reverse complement strand
TATGGCCGAAGAGAATAACAGTGTGCCTTCCAGCGCTGACGATACCGTCCTGCAGCAACAGTTCATGCGGGCCGTCAGCTCTTTTGAAGGCATCATGCTTAGCCAAATCAATATCAAGAACAAGCTGGCAAACCGGCTCAACTTCGGTATTGGTACCGGGCTGATCATTCTAGGACTGATCGCCGCCTCTATTCTGATTTTGCTCCTCACCCTATCATCCCAGATCAACCGTATCTCCGATGTTGTCACCGAAATGAACCGGGATTTCAGTGTTGTATCTGAACGCATGACTCAAATCGACTCAGCTGTGTCCTCAATGGAGCGGCGCGTTGCGCTACTGCAAGGACTTGATCAACATACCGAGATCATGAACACGGAGATGACGGGCATCGCCACAGATCTGGAAACCATGCGCACCTCGGTGAATCAGATCAGCGGACACCTGAATACAGTACGCGGTAATGTAGACAACATCTCCACTATCATGAATCACATGGACAATGAAGTCAGTGGCATGGGTTTGGAGATGCATCGCATGGGGCAACCGGCACGCTCCTTTAATAAAATGATTCCTTTTCCCTGATGCTGGAGCATAAACGTGGCTGATGATCCAAGACGCGTATTGATCGAGACAGTTGCCCGGATAGGACGGGAGACCCAACTGCATCTTGACGAACGGGCCCGCCATTTCTGGATCACCAACTTGGTGATTATCATCATCTCCCTGTTGCTGGTGATCCTGGCCATCTTCAATGTCTACTATGTCCGCGTTCTTTATAAAGACCTGGATGGCATTGTTGAAAACATGGATTCCATGCATAACAACCTGAGTGCGGTGACCACTAATATGTCCGCTATAGCGGGACACGTTCAGTCAATTGACAACAGCATTCAGTACATGGACAACATCAGCATCCACACCGCCGAAATGTCTAAATCATTACCCCGAATTGGTAGCGCCATGTCAGACATGGCCGTGAATGTAGACATCATTAATCAGGACATGGGTTTGATGACCTTCAGCCTGTTCAATATCGAACAACGCTCTAATCATATGACGGGTAATGTCTCTCTCATGCGACAAAATGTGCGGCAAATCGCCCGGCCTATGGGCATGATGAACTCATTCTTTCCCTGAGTCTCAATCCTCTATCACTTGATTAATCCCCCGTCGTACTACCGCGCTATCCTCCATATCGGTAAACGAGCAACAAATACTTTGTGCTTTTTTCTTGTGCTCTATCATGGCATGCGTCATCCACTTGGATTACGCTTTAGTATAGAGCCATTGCATGGGCTCACAAATGATGGCTCATATAATACAACAGGATAGATCAGGTCATAATAGTCTGAATTAACGCATTAAAAGAAGAAACGTTAATAGTTCAATCTGAAGAAGGAGCGTTCGGTCATGTTGTTAAAAACCAGCCAGCTCTATCACGCCTGCAATTCAGATCTTCTGAATTTTGAAACAACGGCGGAACTGGAACACCTCTCAGAGACCATCGGCCAGGAACGGGCGCTGGAAGCAATCAAGTTTGGTGTGGGCATGCCCCATGCTGGCTTTAACCTCTACGTCATGGGTTCTAATGGTCTTGGACGTCATACCCTCGTCCACGAGGCTCTGATTAAACAGTCTATGGATGCACCCTGCCCGCAGGATTGGTGCTATGTTGCCAACCTCGAGCATCCCAATAACCCAATCGCACTGAGCGTTCAGGCAGGAACCGGCCGTAAACTGCGGCGTGACATGGAGCAGTTGATCAATGACCTGATCAAAGCTATACCCGCTGCCTTCCGGGGCGACGAGTATCAACGCCGCGCCAAAGAGATTCAGGATATCTTTAGCCAGCGTGAAAAAGAGATGGTGAAGCGGTTAGAGCAAAAAGCCGAAGCGACAGATATTGCACTATTACAAGGACCTACTGGCTTTACCCTGGCTCCATTAAAAGATGACAAGGTGCTCTCAACTGAGCAATTTGACCAACTCCCGGAAGAGGAACAGAAAAAGTTAAACGAGGGGCTTGAGCAGATTAAGAAAGAGCTGAAAGAGACCATGAGCCACATTCCTGAGTGGCAACGTGAAGTACAACAGCGCTTCAGCAAACTCAATCGTGAAACGATGGAGCTAACGGTAACCGAGTTCATGGCTGAACTCGAACAGTGTTACCTCTCTGATGAAAAAATCAGCACCTACCTTGGCCGGGCAAAACAGGACATTATTGAAAACGTCGACCAGTTTCGACTCGCAGGTGAATCCGAAGAGCGCAACATGACGGCGCAAGCTCCTGAATTTATTCGCTACCGGGTAAATGTCTTGGTGGACAATGCAGAAACCATCGGTGCACCCGTGATATTCGAGGCCAACCCCACCTACCAGAATCTGATTGGGCGTATTGAACATCTGGCCAGAATGGGGACACTACAGACCGATTTCACCCTGATTAAACTGGGTGCATTGCATCGAGCCAATGGCGGCTATCTCATTCTTGATGCCGAAAAGGTACTTACCAACCCCTTTGCCTGGGATGGCCTGAAGCGGGCCATTAAATCACAGGAGATTCGCATTGAGTCTTTGGAACGCCAACTCAGCCTGATCAGCACGATCACGTTGGAACCCGAGACCATCCCCATGAATCTAAAGGTGGTTCTGGTGGGTAGCCGATCACTCTATTACCTACTCAAGCAGTATGACCCGGAGTTCGGTCTACTGTTTAAAGTCTCGGCTGATTTCTCTGAGCAACTCTCCCGGGAAGATAATAATGAACTGCTCTATGCGCGTCTGATCGCGACCCTGCAAAAGCGTGAAGGCATCAGAGATATCACCCGGGACGGTGTGGCACGCATCATCGAACACAATATTCGAGTCGCCCACGATGGCAATAAGATATCACTGCACCTCAGTACCATCCTGGATCTTCTCCAAGAGGCCAATTACCGGGCCGAACAGCGCGGTGATAACAAGATCCGACAACAAGATGTTGATGCCGCCATCCACGCGCAGGCGTATCGGGGAAACCAATATGAACAACAACTGCACGAAGCGATTAAACAGGGCACCATCAAGATAGCGACCAAGGGCGTTCAATTGGCCCAGGTAAATGGCCTCTCCTATCTGCAACTTGGTGATCACAGCTTTGGTGCGCCCACCCGCATCAGCGCCACCGCCCGAATAGGTGGTGGTGAATTCATCGACATCGAACGGGAAACCAAACAGGGTGGCCCTATCCACTCAAAGGGCGTTTTGATTCTGACATCCTATCTGGGTCAACGCTACGCAAGAAACCAACCCCTCAGCATGACAGCCAGCCTGGTTTTTGAACAAACCTATGGTGAAATTGAGGGTGACAGTGCCTCAGCTGCCGAACTATGCGCTCTACTATCGGCCATTGGTGATATACCCCTCAAACAATCCTTGGCCATTACAGGTTCTATTAACCAGCATGGCGAAGTACAGGCCATTGGCGGTGTTTGTCAGAAAGTAGAAGGCTTCTTCGATATCTGTAAAGCGCGTGGACTCAATGGTGAAAACGGCGTCATCATCCCTTC
>JAPHUG010000091.1 GCA_026197195.1 Sedimenticola sp. | reverse complement strand
CCGGGTTCCGGCAGCTTTGCCAGCAGTCTCACCATCTCATGTCGACTCGCCAGATGCTGGTCCAGATCCCTGAAGTCGGCCCGCAGGTTTTGCAGATGGGCCTTTTGATAAAACAGATCCATACGTTCCAGTACCAACGGCAGGTTGATCACCACAGCGATTAACAGCGGTGTCAGAGCGAAGGCAAAAAAGAACAGCAGTAGCTGGGTACGGAGTTTCATTGGTGCTTCATGCCTGGATGTGTCTCCCTGGGACATTAACCCAAGGCGATATTAACCGCAAAGGCCATCGGGAAACAGGTACTATGTATTGATGGGTGAACTAACTATTATTTATCAGGATGAGCACTATATCGCGGTGGACAAGCCGGCCGGGATGCTGGTGCATCGCACCCGTATCTCGGAAGATACCCGGTTTGTGCTCCAGCAGTTGCGCGACCAGATCGGTCAACGGGTCTATCCGGTTCATCGGTTGGATCGGCCTACTTCGGGTGTGCTGGTATTTGGTCTGGATTCAGATGCAGCCAGGCGACTGGTGGGTCTGTTTGAGCAGCGTTTGGTGACAAAGCGTTACCTGGCGGTGGTTCGAGGCTATACCGATGAGGCCGCACGAATTGATTATCCCCTGCAGGAGGAGGCAGGCAGGCCCCACCAGGATGCGGTCACAGAATACCGTCGTTTGGCCACAGTTGAACTGCCCTATGGGGTTGGCCGCTATGCGACCGCCCGTTATTCACTGCTGGAGGTACGGCCCGAAACCGGGCGTATGCACCAGATACGCAAGCATATGAAGCATATCTTTCATCCCATCGTAGGTGATACCACCCATGGCGACGGCAAGCACAATCAGCTGTTTCGGGATGAATTGGGTGTCTACCGGTTATTGCTGATGGCAACGGACCTGGCGTTTGATCACCCCTACACGGGCAAACCACTGACACTTCGGGCCTTACCCGACGGGGAGATGTGTCAGTTGTTTGAACGGCTCGGCTGGAACTCAGAGGGCCTGAACTAGCTCCAGAACCTTTTGTGCATGGCCTTTGGGTTTCACGTCATAGAGGGCGTGTTGGATGATGCCCTGTTTGTCGATCACAAAAGTGGAGCGGACAATGCCCATGCGCTTCTCGCCGTGGGCCTCTTTTTCCTGCCAGACGTGATAGTCCTGACACAGGGTGCCATCAATATCCGCCAACAGGCCTATAGTGAGTCCGTTGGTGTCCCGGAAGTCACCGTGGGTCAGGCAGTTGTCTTTGCTGACGCCAAGGATATCTGTCTCCGCCGCCTGGAACTCATCCATCAAGTCTGAGAACTCCAATGCCTCAATGGTGCAGCCCGGGGTGTTGTCCTTAGGATAGAAATAGAGCACCAGGTTCTTTTTACCCAGGTAGTCGCTGAGCTCTGATTTCTCCAGATCTGCATTGGGCAGGGCAAACTCAGGCGCCCGATCACCGGCTTTCAGCATGACTCCTCCTCAGGTGTCTAGTCACTCTTGTTACGGCTATTGAATCTATTGCTCAACTGGCGAGACGTCAACCTCTTCTTTTGCGATGAAAAACCATTCTGTTGGAGATGGTGACCCAAGATGGGGTCACCGCTGTATCATCATAAGGGGGGCGATGGCACGGGATCAGACTTTGCAAGGGTTCTGATTAAAGACCGTGAATACAACAAAATTCTGCAGTATGACGCCGAGTGGTGCGGGTGCTGGCCTGATCTTTGAACCACAGTCGGCTGCTGAGAAAATCTGCCTGGGCAATCGATAGCTCCAATGCGGCCAGGCTGCTACTGAATAAACGACTATCCTCGTCGTTCAGCGTCATGCCCCAAAGGAAGGGGCGTAGTGAGCCGATCGTAGTTGAAGATTACTTTGGGTGGCATCACCCGTTGGCATCACCCGTTGGAATCATGCTCTGTAGAGCGGTAGGCACGCAGACTACAGTGCCGATGAGTTGCGCTTCAATCAGCGAGGTCTGTCCTCTGTCAGTGGCGATAGGCAATCCTGACAGAGAAGTATTTATCGGATGGTTTGATTGAATCAAAGGGTTATTCCCGTTTGTCTGAATGAACGGCTTACTGCTGCGCGGAGCGGCGCCAGTTATAAGTCCCTTCGGTTACGCTGTCGACACCTGTCAGGGTAACGCTCAGGATGATGGAGAAGTCGGGCGTCCATTCGCTGGGTGCACTGGCATTGACGGCAAGCGCAAGCTCGTGAAAATCAGTGCGCATACCGCCCTCTTGCCAACGGTAGGTGTAGCGCAGGATATGACCGCCATCGCCTTGGGGTTGGTTATAAACCAACCAGTCGCCACGCCCTCCCATCAGCACGCGGACGCTTTCCAGGATATTCTGGAGCTGTTCGTCGTAGGCCTGATAGTCGCTGTCAGAGTAGCTGTAGCTGGCCCCTACTGTGCTGATATATCTGACCAGGGTCTTGCTGCCAATGGTAGAGACCAGACGCCGAGGCTCCGAGCGATAGGCCGTCTGAGCATTGGGTGGGGCCGTCTGCAATGTGCGGGAGAGGGCGGCCGCTTCTCGTTGCTGTGCCAAGTGATCGCGCCAAGACTTTTCTGCTTCGCGCCGGGTTTGAAACTCCATGAACTTGCGGATGAATTGCTCCCGCCCGGCTTCTGTCTTGGCGATCCATGCGGCTTGTTCTTCAGGGGTCTTGGCAACGCCACCCAGGCCACGGAAGGCGTTTTTCCAGTTGCTCAGGGCCTTATAGATAAATTGTGCATGCGGATCGTCATGGGCGGCAGATTCAAGGGAAGTAATGTTGGGCGGTGTGGTCTGCACCTTCAGGCTTGCCAGTAGGTTGTATTCGGCCTGACTGACATTGGATGCGGGAGCCATGGCGTTTTCAGCAGCAAACTCGGCCATACCGATACAACCGGTCAGTTGGGTACTGGCGATTAACAGTGTTACCCAGATTATTCTTTTCACTCATTTCTCCAAGTGTTTTGCAGCGCACGGAGGGTGCGCGTAATGGGGTGATATTTATCAGCTCAAGTGACTGATTCGGCGGCACATATCGGTTCTTTGATCAGCGGGCGAGAGTATCTGATAAAAGGGCTTGTTCGGCATCCCCTGTTTGAGGTATATCCCATACACAACTGGCGGGATTGCCAGGCGCTGCTTTACCTCAACAGGATCAATCTATGGGAAAAACGACTGGGCCGGAGATCGCCGATCTTCTGGGTCGACTCTATGATGCTGCCCTAAAACCGGAGCTGTGGCCTCAGTTTTTGGAGCCCCTTGCTGGCCATCTAAGTGGTCGGTCGGCTGCGCTGCGCGTGCTCGATACTGAGCGACCGACACTCACCCATAGTGCAACCTGGAATTTTACCGATGAGGAGAGTCAACTCTACCAGGACTATTTTATTCAGGTTGATCCCTTCTATCAGTTGCTCCGTCGACAGCCGCAAACCGGTATGCAGCTAAGCCATGAGGCGTTATCGGACAGGGAGTATAGCCAGACCGAGTTCTACAGCGACTTTTTTCGCCACACCGACCGTTTTTACGCGGCCGGTGGTTTTGTCATGCGTGATTCACAGCGCGCCCTACTGCTGGGTATTCAGCGATCACGGCAGCTCGGCCCTTTTAATGAGCAAGATCGCCAACTGCTGGAGTCGATCGCACCCCATCTTCGGCGGGCGGCAGATCTGACGCGTATGCTGGCTCGGGAAGAGGCCCTGACGACAGGGAGCTGTGAGGCGCTGGATCGGCTTGAGATTGGTGTCCTGCTACTGAATGAGGAGGGTGCCATGCTTTGGGCCAATAAGCGTGCTGAACGGGCGCTTTCAGGTGAGTATCCACTGGATCTGTCACAAGGTCGCCTGAAGGCTTATTCTGAACATGAGCAATCGGTATTGCACCGATTGGTGTCAGATGCTGTGGCAACGGGGATGGGCCGAGAGGCCAGCGGGGGCAATGCACTTCGCTTGTTGGGTGATCCGCAGCGACATCAACCCCTCGTACTAATGGCGGCACCGGTCAGTCGGCTATCCGCTTCATTCTGGTGTCCTACCGAGCGAACGGCCGCGATCCTCTATATCGGTTCGCCAGCAGAGCAGAGACGTTTTTGCCATGACCGTTTGCGGCAGCTCTTTGGTCTTACGCCTGCGGAGGCGCGTGTCACCGAGCTGATTGCCAATGGCCTCGAGCCGAAGGCTATCGCCGAGTGTATTGGTTCCAGCCCCCATACCGTCAGGAGTCAGCTTAAATCGATCTACCAGAAAACAGAGACCGGGCGGCAAAGTGAGTTGGTAAGCCTGGTTACAGCAACCTTGACACCCTTGGTCTTATGAATCCTTTACCCACCTTGTCGCGTGTCAAGTTACCGGATAACCGCTACCTCAGCTATTCATTGTCGGGCTCGCCAGAGGGTATTCCTCTGCTCTATTGTCACGGCATGCCTGGCTCGGCCTATGAGTTGGCAGGGGGGCACGACGTCGCCCTGTCAGAAGGCGTGCGGTTGATTGTTCCTGAAAGACCAGGCTATGGCGGCTCTGGGTTGCATCCAGCCTATAACTTAAAGATATGGGCAGAAGATCTGGGGTATCTGCTGGAGCAGCTTGAAATCAGCCAGCTGGATTTGATGGGTTATTCTGCGGGTGGCGCCTTTGCGCTCGCCGCAGCGCATGGATTGTCTACTCAGGTGCGCCGGCTTACGCTCGTCTCAAGTGTTGCGCCGTATGACTTTTCGGGGTGCTTTGAAGGGATGTCTGCAGCCAATCAGACGATGATTCAACAGGCACGGGAAGACTTGGCGCAATTAGCGGCTGGCATGGCTCCTTTGGCCGCTGCACCGGAACAGTGGCTGGGCCTGGTTATCCAGGGGTTGGCAGCCACAGATCAGGCACTGCTATTGGATCAGCCCGGCTTGTATACCCAGTTGAGATTAAACTTTCAGCGCTCATTGCAGGAGGGATTGGCAGGCATGCTGAGTGATTTGGCCATCCTGGTAACCGATTGGCGTTACATTCTGGACAAGATTGAGCCACCCGTTACCCTTTGGCAGGGCGGAGTTGATAGCAGTATTCCGCCGGTCATGGCGCAGATTCTCTCTGAACAGTTACCCTTATCAGAACGCCACATTATTCCGAATTCAGGCCATCTGCTTCGCTACAGTCACTGGGCGGCGATCCTTCGCCGGATTACCGATCAGTTGGCATCAGGCTCATAACCCAGATTGGGCGCCAGCCAACGTTCGGCCTCTTCCAGGGACATCTGTTTACGCTGGGCATAATCGGCTATCTGGTCCTTGGTCATCTTACCGACCGCAAAATAGCGCGCCTCTGGATGACTGAAATAGAGACCACTGACGGCCGCGGTGGGCACCATGGCCATCGACTCGGTCAGCCAGATGCCGGTCTGCGCCTCCACATCCAGCAGGTCCCAAAGAATCCTTTTTTCTGTGTGATCCGGTGAGGCGGGGTAGCCAATAGCGGGGCGGATACCCTGATACTGCTCCTTGATCAAGGCGCGGTTATCAAGATCTT
>JAPHUG010000225.1 GCA_026197195.1 Sedimenticola sp. | reverse complement strand
TGTTTGTTGCTCGGTGATAGGGGTCAGAGTCATGCCGCCCACTGTAGGCGAAATGAGCTGATCCCCCTGCGCGGCTTGACTCTGACCCCTAATATAGTTTCACCATCTACAAACGGTTTATGACCGAAGGCATTGAGATTCCCTATATGAAACAGGATCTCTATATCAAATCCCTACCCGAGTCCCCCTGGCAGGAGCCGAGTCACTGACTTGATCGCTTGGGCTGTTTGTTGCTCGGTGATAGGGGTCAGAGTCATGCCGCCCACTGTAGGCGAAATGAGCTGATCCCCCTGCGCGGCTTGACTCTGACCCCTAAAATAACGGAGCCATGGTTTTGCTCACTTTTGCCGAAACAATAGCTCGGGGTCGGAGAGAGGCGGCCCCTCGGCCCCTATCAATCCAACTCCCGCACCACCCGAAAACCGGTATCATCGCTGCTACGGGTCGGGAAGTCGCGCCAGCGGTTAGCAGACCGCACCTCTTTAACCGGAAAGCTCCAGGCCCCGCCCCGAATCACCCGTTTACCGCACTCCGCCTGCTCCGGCACCCTGCCATCCAGTGACAACTCGGAGAAGTTGTCGACCCAGCAGTCCTCGACCCACTCAAACACATTCCCGGCGGTGTCATGCAGACCTAGGGGATTCGGTGGGAATCGACCGACCGGTGCACTCTTCTCGCCATCCCAGAGACTGTTGCACTCAGCACAGTTGGCCCGATAGGGCTCCGGGTCATCGCCCCACCAGTAGCGGCTGCGTGTCCCTGCCCTGGCGGCATACTCCCACTCGGCATCGGTAGCTAGGCGATAACGCTGATCGGTGCGGCGACTCAGCCATTCCACATAGGCCTTGGCGTCCTCCCAGGAGACGTTGACCACCGGGCGGCTACCCCGTCCCCACCCCTGGTCATCCGGCTTGTGTCGGCGGGTCTCATCACTGAAACGGTCATACTCATCAAAGGTGACCTCATAGATACCGATGGCAAAGGGTTCCAACTCTATCTTAACGGCGGGTCGTTCATCCCCATCGCCATCGCCCTGCAGATCACCGCGGGTGTAACTGCCCCCTCCCATGACAATCAACGGCGGCCCAAGCGAACCATCTCGCATCCTGTCCTGAACCAGATCAGCCGGATTGATCCGCAATAAAGAGAGAAAGCGGGTGCGTTTACCGGAGTGATTGACCCGCAGGGCCAGACGGCTCAGTTGGTTAAAGGGGATATCCAGCTGTGTGCCAAAGCGGGTCTCCACGCTAACCGATGTCAGCGCAAACTTGCCTTGAACGATCTCGCCACTGGTGGTGGTCATCTGCGCCCGGTAGTCCTCTCCCTCATCCAGCGACACCACATCCAGTAGCTGTAGATCGGCGGGACTGGCGACCTTTAATCCATGCTCCCCGCTGATCATCAACGCCTCGGTGATCACCCGGGCAGAAAAATTATCACCACTCTGGGTAATCACAATATCCGGCGTCCGGTGTATCTTGGGTCGCAGGGTGCGGTGGGCAAACTCAATTTGACTAATATCTTCCACTGAAACAGGCAGGGTCGGATCCAGTACCCGGAGTACGGTCAGTTCCCGTTCCTGCAGCGTGCCACTGAAGCGGTCACCAAAATGGGTCAGAATTCGGTCCGGTTGTTCTCCACCACCCAGCTCAAGCCGGGCCATGCGGGCATAGGGTATGGATACGGAGCCATAGGTCGTCTGCAAGGTAAAGCGGGGCTGCGCTACGGTGCCATTATGGAAATCACCGTTATTCAGGGTCACCACATCATAGCCCGTTGTAGCCGCCAGAATGGCATTGGGTGCTAAAAGCGAAATCAGTAGCAGACTGATTAATCGCAAGGACATCGACACCTCCTTGGTTATTATTATGTTGTGTCAGGCAACCTAACTGTTCAGGCTGTCTACACGCTTTATTTGCTATCTTGTCATAGATTGAATAAACGAATCCAGGATAATAAAAATGACTAAACGGGTAGGTATATTGACTGCAGGGGGCGACAGCCCAGGGCTCAACGCCGCCATTCGCGGCGTCGGAAAAAGCATCCAGGGCCACTATGGCATGGAGATGATCGGTTTTCTGGGCGGGTTTAGAGGCCTGATGGAAAATCGAACCATTCGACTGGAGGGAAACAGGCTATCGGGCATCCTGACCCAAGGGGGGACCATTCTGGGTACCAGTCGGGACAAACCCCACCGCATGCGAGTGGACGGCCAACTACAAGATATGACCGAGACCCTGGTCAGCAACTACCATAAAAACCAGCTGGATGTCCTGATCTGCCTGGGCGGCGGGGGGACACAGAAAAATGCCCTGCACCTGAAGCAGCAAGGGCTCAATATCGTCACCTTGCCAAAAACCATCGACAACGATGTGGCAGGTACCGATACCACGTTCGGTTTTGATACCGCACTCGGCATTGCCACCGAGGCGATTGATCGCTTGCACAGCACCGCCCACAGTCATCATCGCATTATCGTGGTGGAGATCATGGGTCACCGGGCTGGCTGGCTGGCGCTGGGCGCGGGCATCGCCGGAGGTGCGGATGTGATCCTGTTACCGGAGATTCCCTACAACACCAATCACGTGGCCGAGGCCATCCGGCAGCGAGTAGCCCACGGCAAACCTTTCAGCATTGTGGCCGTGGCCGAAGGGGCCCGTTCCCTGGAGCAGGCGGCCCTGATAAAAGCAGCGGAAGTACGTAAGCTCAATGCCGAAAGCAAAAAAGAGCGTAAACAGGCCAAGCAGGAGTTGAAGTCCCTGGAGGCACACCACTCAGGCATCCATACCGTTAATCTTTCGGAACAGCTGGAACGACTCACCGGGTTGGAGAGTCGCGTCACCATTCTGGGCCATGTGCAGCGGGGTGGTGCCCCCTCAGCAGCGGATCGACTGCTGGCAACACGACTGGGTACGGCCTGTGCTGACCTGATTGTCGCTGGGACCTATGGCATGATGGTAGCCTCAAAGGGCGAACAGGCGGTTGCGGTATCTCTGGAGGAGGTGGCGGGTCAGAAAAAACTGGTGCCGCTAGATCACCCCTGGGTGATCAGTGCCAAACGGGTTGGCACCAGTCTGGGTGATTAGCGTACCAGGCCTGCTTCCACCTCGGCACGCTTGGCCTCACCGGCCAGGATGGCGATCAACGCCAGGGCAAAATCCATTGCCGTGCCAGGACCACGAGAGGTAATAACCTGGCCATCCCGGACCACCGCGGATGAATCGATTGATACATCCGTCAGATTGAGGCTATCCAACACCCCAGGGTAGGCCGTTGCACGACGACCCGTTAGCAGACCGGCGCGGGCCAACACCTTGGGAGCGGCACAGATGGCGGCGGTATAGCCCTGTTCAGCGTTAATACGCGCCAACAGTGTATGGATTCTTGGGTCGTCATTCAGATGATCCGCCCCCGGTAGACCACCGGGCAGCACCATCATCTGAAACGACTGATCCATCACCTCGTCCAGAAGCTTATCCGGCAACAGGGTGACACCACGACTGGCGATGACCGGGCCCGGTTCAAGGCCTGCGGTAACCACCTCAAATCCGGCTCTTCTGAGCAGATCAATGAGGGTTACGGCTTCGAGTTCTTCGCAACCTTGGGCGAGGGGGATGAGGATGCTTGCCATTCTGTTCTGCTCCTTTGGTGCCGGACCATTTCAGAGGCGGGTATCAGACGAATGCCAAGCCCCTGGAGGTTCACCAGTTTCTCTTTCAGCACCTTCGCCGTTTCCGGGTAGGGGTGCCCGATACCGATTGCGTAACCTTGACGTTTTGCCCGCTTGACCAACTGGTCAAACTGACGGGCGATGGCCTCTGGGTTTCTGTCATTATCCAAAAAGACATCCCGCCGAGCATTGGGGACTTTATACTCATTGGCCATAGCCTGCCCGACCGTCTCTAATGTGGTACGGCTGTCAATAAAGTAGAGATCAGGGTGGGCCTGCAGCCCCTGCATCAGCCAGGTCATGGCCCCCGGATGTCGGGTCAGCAGACTCCCCATGTGATTATTCAGCCCTTTCACATGGGGGATGGACTGCAGGTTTTCATTCAGCGTCCGCTTGAAGGCGGACTCTGTCATGTGCAGCGTCAACGCACCCGGACCCAGTGGATTGCCCTCATGGGATTGCATCGGTAGATGCAGCATCACTTCTTTATCGTTTGCGTGAGCCGAAAGGGCGAGTCGATAGGCATGAGGGGTGTGTGGCAGGAAGGCATAGGTAACCGGACCGGGAATCGCCAGGGCGGCCTCACCCCAACCCCCATGATTGCCCATGTCATCGATAATAATAGCGATGACAGGTGCCGGGCGCTCTCCTGCGGCATGAACCTGCAGAACAGCGCTCCATAGCAGAATCAGTATCCCGATGATGCAGGTCAGTGAAGGTCTGCTTCTGGACCCCATCTTATCCCCAGCTATTAAAGATGCTGAGGCCCTTCAATAAATTCAGCGCCTCGTTCAATTGATAATCCTCTTCAATCGCGGGTTTGGTCGTCTCCTTTTTCTCTGATTTTTTGTCACTACCCTTCTCACCTGATGGTTTCTTACCATTACCATTTTCCAGGTGGCCTGCCAGGTCTGACTCTTTGATGCGGGTCGCCTCATCCACCTCTTTGCGGGTGATCTCCACTTCAGAGAGTTCGATATCGGGCTTGATCCCCTCTCCCTGGATGGAGCGGCCTGAGGGTGTGAAGTAACGGGCCGTGGTTAGCTTTACCGCTGCCGTTTTGGTCACCGGGATGATGGTCTGTACCGAGCCTTTACCGAAGGTTTGACTCCCCATGATGATCGCCCGCTTATGATCCTGCAGCGCACCCGCTACAATCTCCGAAGCTGAGGCCGACCCGCCATTAACCAGCACCACAATCGGCGCACCCTCCAGCACATCATCCGGTGCCGCATTGAAATCCAGTCGTGACTCTTCGGTGCGCCCCTGGGTGTAGACGACGATCCCCTCTGTCAGGAAAGCATCGCTTATCGAGACGGCGCCATTCAGAATTCCGCCCGGGTTATTGCGCAGATCCAGTACCATTCCCTTGATCCCACTCTTGCTACTCGCCTTCAACTGGCTGATTTTTTTCAGCATATCTTCGGTGGTACGGGACTGGAAATGGGAGAGTCGTATGTAAGCGAAGCCCTCTTCCAACAGGCGGCCTTTGACGCTGGCCACCTTGATCACATCACGCACAATGGTAATTTGCAGGGGCTTCTCTACACCCTCACGGGCAATGGTCAGTACCACCTCGGCGCCCGGCTTTCCACGCATCAGATTGACCGCTTCCTACAGACTCATGCCTTTAACCGGCTTCTCATCCAATCGAACAATCAGATCGCCCGCTTTCACCCCGGCGCGCTGCGCCGGTGTATCATCGATCGGCGAGATCACCTTGATAAAGCCATCCTCCTGTCCTACCTCGATACCCAGACCACCAAACTCGCCACTGGTGCCCTCCTGCAGATCACTGAACTCCTCTGCATTCAGATAGGAGGAGTGAGGATCAAGGCCGGACAACATGCCCCGAATAGCATGCTCCAGCAGCACTTTGTCTTCGACCGGTTCGACATAGTTCTCTTTAATACGACCGAATATCTCGGCAAAAGCACGCAGCTCCTGCATGGGCAGCGGTTGCCTGGGCTCTTCTGCCGTGGCACTTGTACCCATACTGACCAGTACACCTGCGGCCAGACCCAGGGAGAGTGACAACACTACGCCAAATCGTTTTTTCATACCTTGCTTCTCTGCTTCGGTTATCAGCCAATCTTTTCGCTGATTAAAGGTGAATCCTTACTGCTGGCGGCCAGCTGAGTGATCGTCATCCCATCAAGCGCCTGCTGCCCTATCCTGTTACCACGAATTTTTGTACACCACTTTTTCGGATTCACCGGTCGGCCTTTATAGCGGATGCCAAAATAGACCCCGGGATTTGTCTGGCCGCCACTGTTACCAACCAGCGCCACAACCTCACCCGGCTCAACCCATTCGCCCGCCTCTTTAAACAGACTCTGGTTATGTCCATAGAGGCTCATGTAACCATCGCCATGATCAATGATCAACAGCAGTCCAAAACCTCTAAGCCAGTCAGCAAAGGCAACCCGTCCATGGTGAACGGCCTTGACCTCCCGCCCCGGCTTCGCCGCAATCACGACACCATCCCACTTCAGGTTGGCCCCCCTCAGGGTGCCAAAGCTGTTTGCCAGACGACCCGAGGCCGGCCACTTCAGTTTACCCTTTAGCTGCTTGAACGGTTTATGTTTCTCCGTCTCCACAGGGAGTGCCAACAGTTCACTCTGCAACCGTTTGACCAGTGATTGCAGCTGCTGTTCGTCTTTTTTGAAATGCTGTAACTGCTGCCCCTTGCTCTCGATATCCTGACTTAGACTGGCCAGCACCTGCTGACGGGTCTGCTGTTCCTGGTCAAGTGAGCGTTTTTCCGCCTCAACCTTGGCTAAGATTTCACGCAGACGCTGCTCTTCTATCCGCAGCTCCGCTTCCGTCTCTTCGAGCGCCTGTAAAACCGTGCCGATCTGGGCTATCTGTTCATTTCGTGCCCGGTTGAAATAATCGTAGTAGACCAACATGCGACTGACCACTGCCGGGTCTTGCTGATTCAGCAGAATTTTGACCCGCTCCTGACGTCCCATGGCATAGGCCGCACGTAGCTGTTGTGCCAGCGCCTGGCGATTGCGCTCAAGTGCCTGGGTCTGACCGGTCTGCTCCTGTCGAAGCAGGTCAAGACGCTGCTGCTGTCTTTGCAGGCTTCCTGACAGCACCCTGAGATGCCGGGTCGTCTTGCCAATGGTCTGTTCGGCACGTTTCAGCTGACTCTGAAGGGCCTGGCGACGTTTCTCACTATCACTCAGCTCACCCTGCAAGGAGGAAATCTCACCTTGAAGCTTGCGCAGCTCTGACTCTCTGTCTGCAATCCCTTCACCCTCAGCAACGGCGACAGAGGCCGTACAGAGCATAACCCCGAGTGTCAGGCTGCGCGTCGTCAACCGGTGCTTAAAGAAGGGTCGCGTCATCAGGCTGGTTGCAAACCGCTCTCTTCATTCTCTTCCACGCGCTCCAACAGATTGTGTCCCTGCATCTCCGACGGCACCGACAGACCCATCAGAGTCAACAAGGTAGGTGCGATATCACACAGGGCCCCATTATCCTTCAACCGTGCAGGACGGCCCACGTAGACCAAGGGTACCGGATTTTGGGTATGCGCAGTGTGAGGTTGGTCATTTTCCCTATCCTCCATCTGCTCTGCATTACCATGATCTGCGGTTATCAACATCTCCCCACCGACCTTTCTCAACGCCGTCACGACCCGGCCCAGACAGCCATCCAACGCCTCGATCGCCTTGACGGCGGCCTCAAACTGCCCGGTATGCCCCACCATATCGGAGTTGGCATAGTTGCAGATAATGGCATCATATTTGCCGCTCTCGATCGCCTCAACCAGGGCATCGGTCACCTCCGGCGCACTCATCTCCGGTTGAAGATCATAGGTGTTTACATTGGGGGAAGGGATCAGGATGCGGTCCTCACCCTCAAACACCTCTTCACGACCACCGTTGAAGAAGAAGGTGACATGGGCATACTTCTCTGTCTCGGCCAGCCGCAATTGGCGTAAACCGAGTTTGGCGATGTATTCACCAAATACGTTCTCAAGCCGCTCTGGCGGAAAGGCCACCGGAATATCGAAACCCTTGCTGTACTCTGTCAGGCTGACAAAGCTGCTCAGTTCAGGAACCCTGGCACGGGCAAACCCGTCAAAATCCTCTTCAATGAAGGTACGGGTCAGCTCTCTGGCACGATCAGAGCGGTAGTTCATGAACAGCACGGCGTCACCATCCTGGATGGTTACCGCCTTCTCTCCCTCCGCCACAATAGCGGTCGGCTTGACGAACTCATCCGTCTCACCCCGTTCATAGGCCTGTGCCAGCGCGGTCTCCGCATCAGGTGCGGTAAATTCGCTCTCTCCCAGCACCAACAGATCATAGGCCTGCTGGACACGCTCCCAGCGGTTATCCCGATCCATGGCGTAAAAACGGCCGGTGATGGTGGCGATGGCGCCTTGACCCAGTGTCTCGAACTGAGCGTTCATGGCCTTCAATGAAGCCTGTGCACTCTTCGGCGGCATATCCCTGCCATCCAGAAAGGCGTGCACATAGACCTGTTTGGCTCCCCGCTCAACCGCCAGTTTTGCCATCGCATGGATATGCTCTTCATGACTGTGAACACCGCCGGGGGAGAGTAGGCCGAAAATATGGACCGCCTTGTCGGTCTCAATGACCCGATCGACGGCATCCACCAGCGTGCGATTGCTAAAGAAGGAGCCGGTGCGTACCGAGCGGCTGACCCGGGTGAACTCCTGATACACCACACGACCCGCACCCAGATTGAGATGTCCCACTTCTGAATTGCCCATCTGGCCATCGGGTAGCCCCACCTCAGCGCCGGAGGTACCAATCAGGGTATGGGGCGATGCTTCCCATAATTTATCCCACACCGGTGTATGGGCCGCCAGGATGGCGTTTGACCGCTCATCCTCACTGTAGCCCCAGCCATCCATAATCAGCAGAACAGCAGGTTTTACTCTGGAAGACATCTCTGTTTGAACTCCGTAATGCGAATTACCCCATTATTTGGGCTAACTTATTGAAATAAGCGCGATATTACACCATTTTGATGGGATCAACATTAACCGTTTT
>JAPHUG010000003.1 GCA_026197195.1 Sedimenticola sp. | reverse complement strand
TTGGCATTATCACCTCCTTGGGCAATCAGGTATTGGAAGTCTCATGCAAGCTGCTGAGAAAGCTATCTGAGGAGTATACCGAGGCGGGGCCGATCCATCTTTCGGTCAACATCAGTCCACAACAGTTTCAACAGGCCGACTTCTCCAGCCAGGTGGCGCACTACCTGGAGAGCAGTGGTGCCAACCCGTCCCGGCTCACCCTGGAGCTGACCGAAAATATGCTGGTCACCAACCTGGATGAAGTGATGGCCAAGATGGTGGATCTGAAACGCCTGGGTGTACGCTTCTCTATTGATGATTTTGGAACGGGCTACTCATCAATGGCCTATCTGAAACGACTGCCGCTGGATGAGATCAAGATCGACCGCTCCTTTGTTAACGATATTATCAAAGACCCGGAAACGGTTAGTATTGTTGAGGCGATCATTACCATGGCTTCCAAGCTGGGGCTCAGTGTCGTGGCGGAAGGGGTTGAAAACAGTCGGGAGTTCGACTTTTTAAGAAAGCGGGGTTGCCACTGTTTTCAGGGCTATATGCTCTGCCAACCACTCAATGAGGCGGAATTTCTTGAGTTTATCAGTGAGGGAAACATCCACACGGCCAGAGCCAATAGTTCCCAAAGCGTGTTTGAAGGATTTTAATCGCTCTTCTCTATTAGCTGATCAGACAAGCGTCCGGTGGTTGTGGTGTCAGTAGAAACCGGATCTGTTCAGCCTCTTCATCATCCAGTCCCCCCTTTTCCAATGCCAGTTCAATCGTCTCTTTACCCAGCATCCGGTAGAGCGCCTGATAATCGGCCGGCATCTCCCGCAGGCTGTCGATATGATGGGCTATGGTCTCAGTATCGCCACGACTGATGGGGCCGGTCAGTGCGCCGGGCAATCCTGTGTGTGACAGGTTCTCCACGCTGCCTTGAATAAGCGGCAACAGGGCCTGCATGCCTGCCTGACGTTCAATACCTATCTGCTCAAGCAGGCTGACTGCTACCGACTCCAGCGTTACCAGGTAGTTTGATGCCACGCAGAGCGAAGCATGGTAGAGCGCTTTCTTTTCGGAGGGTACCACGAGTCGTTTGCCTGACAGCGACTCAACCAGGCCCATCGCCTTTGTCACTGCAGTGGTTTTTCCCTCCAGACAAAAGTAGGTCGTTTTAAGCAGGGCGGCCCCTTTTTCTGGATCGGCAAGTGCTTGAATCGGGTGCAGGGAGAGGGTCTCCGCGCCTTTCGACTGGGCAGGTTCCAGGATCGTTGAGGTGAGTGCGCCACTGAGGTGGATAAACAGCTGCCCCGGGCGTATCACACCCCGGTCGGCAATGCTCTGGCAGACGGTGGCTATCTGGTCGTCCGGGGTGGCAATGATGATGATGTCGGCATTGACCACGACCTTCGCCACATCGGTTGTGGCAAGCGGGTTGCCAATACGTTCGGCGCAGCTTTGCGCGGATGCCTGGCTGCGACTGGCGATACCAATAATAGGATAGCCTGCCTGATGCAGGGCTATCACCATAGCGCTACCGGCGGCCCCGGCCCCGATCAGCGCAATTCGCTCTGTGGTCATTCACTTCTCTCTAGTCGTGGTTGGCAGCGGTCTCAATCAGATTCCTGGATGCCTTGGTCAGAATTTCATTACCTGCGCTGCTGATCAGTACAGTATCCTCTATTTTGACAACCCCCGCCTGCTTGTCCAGCATGTGCATCTCAATGGCGAGCACACAGTTGTCCGGAATCGTAGCTCGATTGTTGGCGATCAGGACCGGCGGCTCATTCACTTCAATACCCACGCCGTGTCCTATCAGACGGCAGTGACTGTCTCCTGTGAAACGCAGGAACTGATCCTGTACCCGCATCTCTTCGGCTTTGCCCTTGGCAAGATCATAGACCTGATCACAGCCCATACCGGGTGTGATGCTGTCAATTACATAGTCTGAGATCTCCTTTAGATCAGCATACATTCCGCGTACTTTGGGCCGGGCTTTGCCGGCGATATAGGTCCGGGACTGGTCGGCATGATAGCCGTTGACCATGCTGGGGATATCCACCACTACCGGATCGCCCTCATCAATAATCCTGTTCGAGGGGCCGATCGGCAGGGCGGGGCTGAGGCCGACGCCTGAGACGGAATAGACAATACCGGTGAAATCCGAGAGGTTGGTGCCGGAGCTGATCGGCCCCATGCCGAGTGGCAGATCGGGGTGACGCAGAAAGATCCCCCCTTCATGTCCGGCGAGTCGGTGGCTGTTCTCAATTATGGCGGAGAGTTCGAGTTCCGAAAGGCCCGGTCGCAAGTGGTTTTGAACCGCCTGCTGACCCGCCTCGACAATACGGCAGGCCCGGCGTATCTGCTCAATCTCATAGTGGGACTTGCAGGCCCTTTGAGTCAGGATAATCGGAGAGGCATCGACGATATCAAAGCCCTGAAACAGGGCCTTGTAATCGAGATACTGTCTTGCCGGCAACAGGTCCAACTCAATGCCGAGGGTCTTGTTCCAGAGGTAGGAGAAGTACTCCTGATAAATGAAATCGAGGCGTCGTTCCTCAGAAATATGCGAGGCTTCGATCCCGGCTGTCTGTATAGCGTAGGGATAACCGCTGCGCACAAACAGGCGATAGTCGTCAGGAAAGATGGCCAGAAAGGCGGGTTGGGCAATGCCGGTATAGTAGAAGATGTCACGTGAATAGAAGAGCAGAACGGAGCCCATGCCTTGTTCCACCATTGTGCGTTGGAACTGTTTTATGCGTTTCAGATGTCTGCTCATGTTGCTGTCCCGGGGTATAACCCATCCTCTCTTCTGTTTTGTAATATACCGATAGGTATATTTATTTTGACTGCTAGGCTCGGCCCTAAGGCCAGGCGTTACCGTTTCAGGTTGTGTAAATAGTGATGAAGCTGCGAAGCCGTCTGCGCCAGAATAGTGTCATCTTTTACCACTGCATAGAGGGCAGCGGCACCATTGACTGAAATGAAGATAAAGTTGGCTATCTCTCGATAATTAAGCCCGGGTAAGATCAATTCTTTCTCCTCGGCCTCTTCCAGCCACTGCTGAAAAAGTTTGGAGAAACGGATAAACCCCCTGAGCATATGGCGACTCATCTCGGGTGATTGTCCGGACAGTTCTACCAGTGAATTAAGGAAATAACAGCCACCTTCAAATACCTGCCCACCCAGATAATTCATCAGGTCATTTTCAATGACTTTATCGATCCGCTGCAGGGGATCCTCTATGGCGGTTACCCCTTTAAACACCACATCGTGCCAACGTTTTACCGCTTCGTCATAGACGGCATACCAGATCGCCTCTTTACTCGAAAAGTGGCCATACAGTCCACCTTTAGTCA
>JAPHUG010000487.1 GCA_026197195.1 Sedimenticola sp. | reverse complement strand
GTCGCATGGTGCGCGCGCTGCCAGGCAGTAGACGCGTAAGGTCACGTGTCCGATAGCGGATCATCGGAAGTGCCTCTTTGGTAAGCGAGGTGAATACCAGTTCACCGGGTTCACCGTCCTCAACTACCTCTCCCGTAACCGGGTCGATAATCTCGGGGTAGAAGAGATCTTCCCAGATGGTCAGGCCATCTTTTGTCTCAATACACTCTTGAGCCACACCAGGACCAATTACTTCAGACAGACCATAGATGTCTACCGCGTCGATACCCATGCGCTCTTCCATCTCCATACGCATGGCATTGGTCCAGGGCTCGGCACCAAAGATACCGATCTCCAGTGAGCTCTCTTTTGGATTAAGTCCCTGGCGCTCCATCTCATCAATAATGTTGAGGAAGTAGGAGGGCGTGACCATGATGATGCGGGGTTCAAAGTCGGTGATCAGTTGTACCTGTTTTTCAGTCTGTCCACCTGACATTGGAATCACCGTACAGCCTAAACGCTCGGCACCATAATGAGCGCCCAGTCCACCCGTGAACAGTCCATAGCCATAGGAGATATGACAGGTGTCACCTGGGCGGCCACCGCCTGCGCGGATCGAGCGGGCAACGGCATTGGCCCAGGTGTCGATATCGTTCTGGGTGTAACCGACTACGGTCGCTTTTCCTGTCGTACCGCTGGAGGCGTGTACCCGAACCACTTCACTTTTGGGTACGGCAAACATATTGAATGGATAGTTGTCCCGCAGATCCTGTTTATGGGTAAAGGGGAATTTACTCAAATCAGCTAGAGACTTGAGGTCATCCGGATGGACACCCACCTCATCGAATCGCGCCTTATAGAAAGGCGAGTTGTTATACGCATGGCGGAGTGACCACTGCATTCTTTCCAGCTGAAGTGCACGTAGCTCATCGATGCTGGCCTTTTCAATGGGGTCTAATTCAGCCCGTGGGTGACTCATCTAGCTAACTCCTCTCATCTGTTAATGGCCGGGCTTTCTGGTTTTTACTGCTGTGCCCGTTTGTGGTTGATTGTTGGATTACACCCGCTCAATGATCAGTGCGATGCCCTGCCCAACACCGATACACATGGTACAGAGCGCATAACGCCCCCCGGTTTGGTGTAGCTGGTACAGGGCGGTTGTCACCAAGCGTGCGCCACTCATACCTAAAGGATGGCCCAGGGCAATGGCTCCTCCGTTTGGATTGACATGGGCCGCATCATCCGCCAGACCCAGATCCCGCATTACAGCCAAACCTTGGGCTGCAAAGGCCTCGTTGAGCTCGATGACATCCATCTGTTCAATCGTCAGACCGGTCATCGTTAACAGTTTGCGGGTGGCGGGTGCCGGACCAAACCCCATGATTCGCGGTTCAACACCCACGGCGGTAGCGGCAACGACACGGGCCTTTGGTGTCAGGCCATAACGTGCGCCCGCCTCCTGTGATCCCAGTAACAAGGCACAAGCCCCATCATTAACCCCTGAGGCGTTGCCTGCTGTTACAGACCCACCGTCTCTGAAAGGTGTTGCCAGGCTTGCCAGCTTCTCCAGTTGGGTATCCGGCCTGGGGTGTTCGTCGGCGGTGACAACGATCTCATCGCCGCGGCGCTGCGGAATAGTGACGGAGACAATCTCTTGAGCCAGTCGGCCATTGGCCTGTGCAACGCCGGTGCGTTGCTGACTGCGGAGTGCGAAGGCATCCTGATCTTCTCGAGAGATGCCGAACTGCTCGGCCACGTTCTCCGCCGTCTCCGGCATGGAGTCGATGCCGTACTGCTGTTTCATCAGTCTGTTAACAAAGCGCCAGCCGATGGTGGTGTCATAGATCTCTGCCTTGCGGGAGAAGGCGCTGTCGGCCTTGGGCATCACGAAGGGTGCACGGGACATCGATTCCACGCCTCCGGCAATCATGAACTCGGCCTCGCCGGTCTTAATGGCGCGGGCCGCCATACTGACGGCATCCATGCCGGAGCCGCAGAGCCTGTTCACTGTGGTACCCGGTACTTCGATCGGCAGACCGGCGAGCAGAGCCGACATGCGGGCGACATTGCGATTATCTTCACCGGCCTGGTTGGCACAGCCGAAGATCACATCATCCACCTGTGACCAGTCCATATCAGGATTACGCTGCATGAGCGCCTTGAGTGGAATGGCGCCGAGGTCATCTGCACGTACCGTTGACAGTGCTCCACCAAAACGACCAATAGGGGTACGGATGGCATCAAATATATAGGCGTCTTTCATAAACTTTTCTCTTGAGGTTTCGCTTGTGCGTTACTGATCAATGGTTTCAGGCGTGAAAGCGGTTGCCGCCTTCGACCTTCCTTCGGAGTAACTGGGATACGCGATAACGGTCCAGACCATAGGCTTGCAGCAGGTTTTCCAAAACGGCCAGTACATGAGGCAGACCAATCTGGTCGGCCCAGGCCAGTGGCCCTTGGGGATAGTTCACCCCACTTTTCATCGCCGTATCCGCGCCGGCTACATCACAGACCTGCTGGAAAACGGTATCGGCTGCTTCGTTGGCAATGGTGCAGACCGTGCGCATCACGACCATGCCTGGAATATCGCCAATAACGGTGACCTTCTTACCCAGTTTCTGGAATAACCCCACGGCTACTTGAAGCGCCTCTGGTGAAGCGTTGTCACCCGCTGCAAGGGCCATTCGAGGGGCTTTGGCGAAGTCGATTGCCAGATCAAACAGGACGGTGTTCGGCAGGTTATCCTCTGCGGCCCGTCGGGTGGCGCTACGCCCATCAGTCAGGGCAATCCGGGTCTTCCCCGCTTGTATCCAGCCGTCACCTTCATTGCGAATGATCTTGATGCCGGCCTGTTGCCAGTGTTCGACCAAGGGCTCTGCCACACCCAGGTGGCCTGCGACCTCAATCGTTTTGGGAGCCTCTGCTGCAGGCGCATCACGGGCAACCGGTTTTACAGCACCTTCACGGTAGTCATAAAAGCCTTGGCCGCTCTTACGTCCATAGAGCCCGCCATCAACCAGCTCCTTCTGAATCAATGAAGGTAAAAAACGTTGATCAAAATAGAAACCCGCGTACACCGTGCTGGTGACGGCATAGTTCACATCATGGCCAATCAGATCCATCAACTCGAAGGGGCCCATGCGGAAGCCACCGGCTTCTCTAATAAGCGTGTCGAGGGTGGCGACATCGGCTGCCCCCTCCTCTAATAACCGCATGCCCTCTGCATAGAAGGGGCGGGCTACCCGGTTGACAATAAAGCCAGGCGTGGACTTGGCATAAACCGGATGCTTGCCCCAGTTGGCGGCCGTATCGAATACAGTCTCTGCTACCGCTGGCTGGGTGGTGACACCGGATACCACTTCAACCAGCTTCATGATGGGGGCAGGATTAAAGAAGTGCATGCCCACCAGGTGACCGGGACGTTTCAGTTTGGCCGCAATGGCGGTCACCGAAAGGGATGAGGTGTTGGTTGCAAGGATGGTCTGTTCGGAGCAGATCGATTCCAGCTCACCAAACAGTTGCTGTTTAACCTCGAGATCTTCAAGGATGGCCTCGATGACGAGGCTGGCATCGGCCAGGGCCTCCAGGCTTGTGGCCGGTTTTATGTTGGCGATCAGTGCGAGTCGCGCTTCATCGGTCATCTTGCCCCGACTGACCAGTTTCTTCAGGCCGGCATCGGTCTGGGCGATACCACGTTCGATCGCTTTCGGGTTGAGATCGAACAGCAGGGTGGGGTGTCCTGCTGCGGCTGCGATCTGGGCGATACCGGCGCCCATGGTGCCGGCGCCTATTACCGCGATGGTTTGTTGTGTGCTCAATGCGACCATGGGTAGCTACTCTCCCTTGAATTCCGGTTTCCGCTTGCCGACAAAGGCATTTACCCCTTCGCGATAATCGTGGCTGCAGCCGGCGATGTACTGCAGGTCGCACTCCAGGTCGAGCTGCTGATCCAGGCTGTTGCCCCCGGCGGCATTGATGGCCCGCTTGGTCAACGCCAGTCCCTTGGTGGGCTGTGTGGCCAGATGGGCGGCCAGTGCGTTCGCTTCATCCATCAATTTCTCATCATCCACGACCTGCCAGATCAACCCCCACTGCTCAGCCTGTTCGGCCGATAGCTTGCCACTGAGCATGGCCATACCCATGGCACGTGCGCGTCCCGCCAGTCTGGGTAGG
>JAPHUG010000494.1 GCA_026197195.1 Sedimenticola sp. | reverse complement strand
TCAGGATTATTATCCTTTATTGTTGAGAATCCATCCGTTGTTAGTTGCGATACTTGAAGATTGTAATTGAGTCTATCTGCCCCACCAGAAACACCTGCCGTAGCACTCTTAGTATTGTGCGATCCAAACTCAACTGCCGCCGAGACTTTTGCAGGGCCTTTACCTCGTTTTGTAAAGATCTGAATAACCCCACCGACCGCGTCTGCTCCATACAACTGAGAGCGGGGTCCCCGAACAATCTCAATGCGATCTATTTGTGATACTGGTATATGTTGAAAAGCCGTTGTACCAGACGTTGCAGATCCGATCCGAACCCCATCAATCAATACCAATACCTGGTTAGAACCGGTACCACGCAGGCGAATGCCTGCTGTCTTGCCCAAGCCGCCATTATTGCTCATGGTCAAGCCCTGGGTACCATCCAGTAGCTGGCTAATATCTTTGGCCTGACTCTTATCGATGTCCTCACGGGTAATCACCGTGACGGCGGCCAGGGTTTCATCAATGGTCTGCGCCATGCGGCTTGCGGTTACATTGACGGTATCAAGTGACGTTGCGGCCATGGTAGCTGCGGGGATAACAAACAGTGTCGATAGTACGGCGCGGGTAAGGGTACGCTGATTGATTTGGTGTAGCTTCATTACAGGTCTCTCCGTATGCCCAATACGGGCAAGGCATTATCAAAATGCAGGACGGAAAAGAGACTTGTTGATGCTGAAGTGACCGGAGTAGTGGCCGGTGACAGCGGGACTGCATACAAGTACAGGCATTTCCGGCCTGCTTGAATGCGTCAGCTAACGGATGACCGCTCTACTGAATACCCCGTTCAATAGAAATGCGACGCGTGACAGGCAGGTTTCCTGACTTGCAGATCATCACCCGGCATCGCCTTCCCGACAGTGTGTCAGTGGCTTGTTGAGACCAGATTACTTGCTTACAGTTGCGAGGACAGTCAAGGCCTTGTCTAGCGACTCACCTTGTTCCCTTTTAACCCACGAGGGGCACCTATCAGAGTGCGGCTATTTTAATGCAAGATCAGAAATGCACAAGGGGGTTTAATTCATTGCGAACCGGACCGGCACCTGAAAATCCCAGCGCTTGCGTCCGAGTTGCTGCGGTATAGGCTCAAAACGGCCCAACTGCTCTACCGCCTTGGAGGCCGCCCTATCCAGCAGCGAGCTCATGGAACTCTCAGCTATCTGAACCTGAGCGATGGTGCCATCTTCAAGAACAGTAAACAGCACTTTAACTTCGCCCTCCTGACCTTTCTTACGTGCCCGCAGAGGATACCGTTTGTGTTTTTCAATGGCCGCAGCCAACGCATCAGCATAGGCCATTTCGATAGCCAGCAGCCGATCATCCTGGTCAGACGGGATTTCCTTATGCACCCCCTCGACTGGCGCAGCAGGAGGCTCAGCTGACGATGCCAGGGCGACCTGTACACCAGGTTGTTGCGGTTTAGCGATCACCGGCTCCACGTCGGGTTTAGTTTCTACCGGCGGTGTATCGGGCAGCCGCTTCTTAACGGTCTTCGGTACCTTTGATGCCACCCTCACTGGTTTGCCTGCTGCGGTGGGTGGCAGTCTGTTTATCTGCTCTATCACCAGGTCTGGAGCTACTTTCACATCATCAGACAACGCAACGGGTTCTGACGCCACCGGCCGCTCTTCGGTGGGTGATGGGGTGGCTTCAGTGGCGATTGCCACGGGATCAAGCTTTGTCATTGACTGCTGCGATTCCTTGGAGACCGCTTTTTCAGCGCGCACGAGTGTCAGCTTCATTCCCTGACCACGTTCGGCTAAGGACGGCCGATCGAGGGAGATAAAGTCACCCAGGTATAAATAAGCTGTTCCATGGGCCAACACCGAAATCAGGATGCTGGCGATACGTATCGACATCAGTTGCGTCTTTTATTGATTAAACGGTTGTCACTTTTCTGGCTGGAGCATTTCCAACAGCGCCTTTGCCTTATGGAAGGTCTCCTGATATTCGGTTTCGAGTACGGAATCGGCAACAATGCCCCCTCCGGCCCAGAAGCGCATCGTACCATCAATATGGATCATTGTGCGTATGGC
>JAPHUG010000366.1 GCA_026197195.1 Sedimenticola sp. | reverse complement strand
GCATCAACCGACGGTCAGCCAACCCCATACCAAACGCAGACAGTACCCCGGAATAGGGATGCAGGTAGATCCGTTTCATCCCCAGAGAATCCGCTACCAGACAGGCATGCTGTCCACCGGCCCCACCGAAGCAGCAGAGGGTATATTCAGAGACATCATAACCCCGTTGAACCGATATCCTTTTGATGGCATTGGCCATATTCTCTACGGCAATCGCCAGGAACCCTTCTGCGACCTGCTCAGGGGTACGTCGATCGTCCGTCGCCTGATTTATCTGCTCGGTCATCTCTGAAAATTTTTGTCGAACAATGGCCACATCCAGTGGTTGATCGGCTTCTGGCCCAAACACCCTGGGGAAGTGATCTGGCTGAAGTTTTCCGAGCATCACATTGCAGTCGGTCACTGTGAGTGGCCCACCATTGCGGTAACAGGCCGGGCCAGGATTAGCGCCGGCGGATTCCGGTCCAACCCGAAAACGTGATCCATCAAACTGCAGCATCGATCCACCACCAGCTGCGACGGTATGTATCAGCATCATCGGTGCCCGTAACCGGATACCAGCCACTTGGGTTTCGAAGGCCCTTTCATACTCACCGGCATAGTGACTGACATCGGTGGATGTGCCACCCATGTCGAATCCGATCAGCTTATCGAAGCCGGCCGCCTCGGCAGTGCGCACCATACCGACCACGCCACCGGCGGGACCCGACAAAATGGCATCCTTCCCCTGAAAACGATAGGCATCGGTAAGACCGCCATTGGATTGCATAAACAGCAGACGGCCACCGGCCTCCTGCATGCCGTCCAGTGCAGCAGCAACCTGCTCCACATAGCGCCGCAGAATGGGTGAGAGGTAGGCATCGACCACCGTGGTATCCCCCCGGCTGACCAGCTTCATCAGTGGGCTCACTTCAGCGCTGACCGAGACCTGGGTAAAACCGATCTCTTTTGCAATTTGCGCCACCTGCAGTTCATGAGCGGGATAGCGATAGCTATGCATAAAGAGAATCGCCAGGGTTCGTACGCCCTGATCATAGGCCTGCTGCAATCCTAGGCGAACTTCAGCCTCATCCACGCCCTTGATCAGTTCGCCCTGTGCATCCACCCGCTCATCAACTTCAAGCACCTGGCTATAGAGCATCTCTGGCAACTCTATATCCAGCGCAAACAGATCCGGCCGAGTCTGATAACCAATTCTCAACGCGTCACGAAAGCCCTTGGTCACCACTAAAAGCGTTGGCTCGCCTTGCCGTTCCAGCAAGGCATTGGTCGCCACTGTGGTGCCCATTTTGACCGCATCAATCGTCGCTGCAGGCAGCGGCTGATCTTTTGCCACACCCAGCAGGTCACGTATGCCCTGAATGGCCGCATCCCGGTACTGTGCTGGATTTTCGGACAGCAACTTGTGAGTCACCAACTCGCCATCGGGTCTGCGCGCCACTACATCGGTAAAGGTGCCGCCCCGATCAATCCAGAACTGCCATTTACTATCAGCAGAGTGATTCACATTTTCTGAAACATCGCTCATAAATCTTTTTTCCTGAGACCGGGTATTACACCCAGCGCAGATTGCATTCAGAACCCAACAACAGAGGCATTAATCCGGGGTAAAACCGCAGACAAGGAGATCCGGCAGGCGATACCGGCGGGGTAATATTAACACTATAGCAACGTTTTATTGATAATTTATATACATAAAACATTGACTAACAGATACCCAATACTGTCAGTTGCAGTAATCCTGAACGGGGAGTTGTTTAAAACAGAGGCTTAAATCTATGGCGCATTAACGCTCAGATAACAACAGCTTAACCGCCAACCCGGCAAAGACCACACCGCTCAGCCGATTGAGTATCAGCGCACCCTTACCCTTCCGCAGGAAACGCCCAATACGGCCAGCCGCCAGGCTGATCAGGCCAAACACAAGAAAGGCACTGAGCATAAACAGCAGGCCCAGGATAGCGATCTGCAGGGTAACACTGCCCAACTGCGGATTGACAAACTGCGGCAGGAAGGCCAGAAAGAACAGTGACACTTTGGGATTCATGATGTTCATAACGACACCACGCAGATAGAGCCGCTTATAACTCTCACTGCTGGAAGAAGAGGTCAACTCTTCCGCAGGCGCACGGAACACCTTCCAGGCCAGCCAGGCCAGATAGAGCGCACCACCCAGCTTGAGCAGTGAGAATGCCAGCGCAGACTCCTGAATAAATACCGCCACACCCAGTGCTACGGCTGCGGTATGCACCACCAGCCCACTGCAGAGTCCCAGTGTGGTGGCCACACCAGCCAGTGGACCACGCGCAATCGACACCGTCAGTACAAAGACATTATCCGGCCCGGGCGACAGCGCCAGCAGAATGGCTGATGATATGAACAACAGAATGGTGGCAATTTCAAACATCGCTTTCCTTAGATGGGACCAGCACAGGCTACTTTAGCCCGCTTGCAACCCATTAGAGCTTAATACCTATCATCAGGTCCATCACATTGGTCCCGGTTGGACCGGTATTGATCAGATCGCCACTGGCCTCCAGAAAACGGCCACTGTCAGCCTGGGCCAGGCACGCTTCATAATCAAGACGGGATGCCCGAGTGCCCCGACTGATGGTTGCACCATCAACAACAGCCCCAGCATCCTCTCCGGGTCCATCACCACCATCGCTACCAGCAGCAAGAAAACAGACATTCCGATTACCCGCTATACAGCCTGCCACTGTGAGCGCCAGATGCTGGTTCCTCCCCCCCCGACCGGGATTCTCGGGCAGCTTTACGGTGGGCTCACCACCCCAGATGTAGAGTCCGGGCCAGGTATCACATAACTCATAACCCAAACGCCGACCCACCACATCCACCTCACCGCCCAGATGGGCATGCTGAACCGTCACCACATAGCCCAGTTCGCGGGCCTTCTCTGCCGCCGCTTCACGTGCCAATCGAAGTGATGCAACGATCTCCAGCGCAATCGTATCCGACCGCTGCTCTGCCGCAGCCACAGCAGAAGGCAGCAAGTCCCGCAACCAGTCAGGCAATGACAGATCATCCAGGTTGTCATTGACGTTTTTATCTGCGACCAGCAGCCCTGAACCAATGACAGCCGGATCATCACCCGGGACATCAGAGATCAACAGCACTTTGCTGGGACGGCCGTCAACAACCGAAATCAACCCACCCCCCTTGATCTGGGAGAGGGTCTTACGCACCCGGTTCATTGCGGTAATCGGCAATCCACTTCCCAGCAGCCACTGATTGATCTTTTGCAACTGCTGGAGATCAATCCCCTCTTTGAGCTTCTCGACCAGACCGGAGGCTCCCCCTGAGATCAGAAACAGCAGCTGACGCTCACGGGGTTGTGAGCGTATAAATTCAATCAGCGTATCACCCGCCTGGAGACTTGCAGCATCAGGAACGGGATGACCACCCTCGACACCTTTCAGTCCATGTGCTTTCAATTCACCGTAGTCCAGATGCCCTGACTTACTGATCACCAGACCCTCGACAATCTGCTCACCGAGCTTATCAACCGCACCCATCGCCATGGCCTGTGCAGCCTTGCCGATTGCAATGAGCGCTACACTCCCCGACAGACCATCCAGAGATGACCTGACACAGGAGCGACCATCCACACGCGCCAGCCCGGCCTGAAAAACGGCTAACAGATCGGCCCGGGCTCGTGTGATATCTGGCATTACAATGTCTCCTGTTATGAACTGGTTCTATATGAGTATAAATAAAGGCCCATTCTATCCCCCTCTGTCAGATATGATAAGCTGAACCTTACGCCGGCTTGGGACTTGCATGGGGAGCACTCTTGGAAAGCATACAGATACGCCGTCATTTCAGCCGCAACATTCTAATACGCATGTTGATACTGGGTGCTATCGCAGCGGGGTTACTCTATTGGAAACTGGATTTCATCAATGAAATCTACTTTCGGGATCAGATAACACCTACCGGCCTGATAATCAACGGCACCATCCTAGTCCTTTTTATATTGGGTTTGCTGAGAATCATAGGCATCCTTCTCAGTTACAGCCTGGAAGAGCGCGCCATGATTCAGTTCATGCGCAACCTGCGGGATAAGGTCGATCCGCTGTACGAAGTTTCAGAAAACCGAATGATGGCACGCCGTTACCGCACGCTCGAAGCATTGAGCAATGCCAATACGCCGATCAACCACAACGCCCTCGCCACAACACTGGTGGCATCTGAAAGCACCCGCAACAGTCTGCCCAAATTTATCAACAACACCCTCATCCTGACCGGTGTATTTGGTACCATTGTATCGCTCTCCATTGCCTTGATTGGGGCTTCTGATCTGTTGGCTTCTGCGGTTAACGTCGATGGCATGGGCCTGGTGATCCACGGTATGTCAACCGCACTCTCCACCACCATCACCGCCATTGTCAGTTACATCTACTTCGGCTACTTCTATATGAAGCTCACCGACGTACAGACCAACCTGATCAGTGGCATTGAGCAGATCACTGCCACTCACCTGATGCCCCGCTTCCAGATTCAGACAGAGAGCGTACTGTTCGAATTCAGTGGTCTGATTCGCTCACTGCAGAGCCTGATAAACAAAATGGAGGCCTCACAGACCTCTTTCCAGAACCTGGCCACTGAGATGCAAAGCTCCCAGACCAATATCGAATCACTTGAGCAGTGCATCAGTAACGCCGTCAATCAGGTCTATGATCACCGCATACAACCCATCACCCAGGAGATGGAAGATATCAAAAAGCTCCTGCGTGATGGCTTCAGGCTGCACGAAGATCAATGAACCAGGATGGCAGCTTCGTTGACCTGCGATTAAATCGCCAGGACGGTCAGAATCAGGAGAGTTTCTGGCCATCGTTCACCGATATCATGACCGTGATCGTGATGATCTTCGTCATGGCGATGGTAGTGCTGCTGCTACGCAATATAGAGCTGGTTAATCAGCTCCGCTCTACCATGGAGGCCGAGCGCACCGCAATGGAGCTGGCCAAGGTGACCGGCGAGGAGAAAGAGAGCCTGGCCCTGAAGTTGTTCACCGCCGAAAATGACATCTCTATGCTGCGTATGCAGTTAATGCAGATGGAAGAACAGGGGGCCAAGCAGGCGGGCACCATCGATACACAGCACCAGAACATCGCCCTTTTACAGTCGGAAAAAGAGGCCCTACAACTGTTACGGGACCAGTTAAATGCAGAAAATTTCACGCTCAACCAGCGCTTACTGAAAAGCCAGGCGGATCAACAAAAGCAACAGCTTGCGATTGGCGAGTTACAACAAACACTGCTCGCCACTCAGCAGCAGCTCAGTCAGTTCCAGGATGCTATCGAAGCAACAGGCTCCGAATTGGAAGATCTGCAAAACGAGCACCTCGCGGTTCAAGAACAGTTAGCCAGTCTGCAGCAGCGCTATAGCAATCAAGCCGGAGAACTGCTCACGGCGCGGGTCGCTGAGCGCGAGAGCGGCCGACAACTCACAACCCTTCAGACAGACTTCAACAAGCTGAAGCTGAAATATGACAAGCTGGTGCGCCCCGCCCGCTCACCGGCCGGACGCTATCTGGTAGAAGTGCGCTATACAAAGCCCGGGCAGCAGATTATCGTTGAGTATCAGACTCAGGAGAAAGAGGGCTATGAGGCCATCACTCAAGAGCAGCTGGAGGCGCTGCTTGACACCCTCAAAACCCGCCAGAAGACCGGGCTTTATATCAAAGTCATCTTCCCTGAAAACAGTGGACTGACCTTTACGGAAGCCTGGAGCCTGACCTCGCAACTGCATGCAAAGTATGACTATTACTTCCAGGAAGGCGGTGCGGAGCTGGTACCTGTACTGCCAGGGGTTAGCAGCGAATAAATCAGAGGCATGGCCGGCATCCAGAAAAACCGTAAATCCGGCACACAACAGGCACCTTTATCACTAATTATCAAACTCGCTGATGTACTTGGAGATTTTGTTGTTATACTTTGGTGAGGATACTTGAAAATAATTACAATCTGGTCTGACTATGACAACACCGGTCATTATTTGTGACGACTCCAGCTTTGCCCGAAAACAGGTTATGCGTGCCCTTCCAGCAGGCTGGGACGTGGAGATCACGTTCTGTGAAAATGGAGAGGAAGCGGTTACAGCTATTGAATCAGGCAAAGGAGACATCCTGCTTCTCGACCTGACCATGCCCATACTGGATGGTTTTGGTGTCCTGGAACATATCCGCAAAAAAGATCTACCCACCCTCCCAATCGTGATTTCAGGTGATATACAGCCTGACAGCTATCAGCGGGTGATGGCGCTTGGCGCAGTCGCCTTCATAAAAAAACCTGTGGATGCGGCTGAGCTTACCAAGGTACTGAATGACTTTGGGGTACTGGGCATACTGACAGACCAGGCTGTTGAAGAGACGCTGGAAGTTTCATTCAATGAGTGGTGTCAAGAGATCACCAATGTTGCCATGGGTCGGGCAGCAGACCTACTGGTCAAGGTTGTAAATGAAAAAGTAGAGCTCTCCATTCCCCATGTCAGTCTAATGGAACAGGGTGAGCTGGAGATGGCGATGAATGCCGCCGCTCAAGGCGATACCTTCTCGTGCATCACTCAGGGTTTCATCGGTGGCGGTATTGCGGGTGAAAACCTGTTGATATTCCATGACACGGATATCAAGCACGTTGCCAAACTGCTCAACTTTGATACTGAGCAGCTTGAAGAGTCCACTGAGATTGAACTCTATATGGATATCGCCAATGTGTTGGTTGGGGCCTTTCTCAAAGGCTTTGCCGAACAACTGGATGTCTCATTCAGCCAGGGGCATCCGCGTATATCCATTCATAGCGAAGACAGTGAAACGATCCTACAGAAAAGCAATATCCACGAAAAGGTGCTGACCATAGAGATCAATTACACGATAGGCGATAACCAGATCAGCTGCAATCAACTGGTCCTCATCACACCAGACTCCATAGCTTCAATGAAAATGCGTTCAGGTGAGGAGATTTTTGAATCATGAATCAGCTCAGTGATGATATTTCTGAAATGCACATGTTGCTGGGCATCATCCACAATGTCGATGTAGGGCTTGTGGTGCTGGATCGCGATTGTCGGATAAAGATCTGGAACCACTTCATGTGGAACCACAGCGGCATTAATCCATCGGTCCTGATAGATAAAAACCTGTTTGAGGCCTTTCCGGACCTGCCCGAGCAGTGGTTAAAGAAAAAGCTGGATACGGTCTTCCTGTTGAACAACCGCTCCTTCTCCTCATGGCAACAGCGGCCGCATATCATAAAGTTCAACAGCTATAACCCAATCACCGGCCGCTCTGACACCATGTTTCAGAACATGACCATCTTCCCGTTGGCTGGCATATCAGGTTCGGTAGATCACGTCTGCCTGATGCTATACGACACAACCGATGCCGCACTTGATGAGCAGGCACTGCAGACTGCCAACAAGGAACTCGACCGAATAGGCCGCATTGATGGCCTGACCGGACTGTTAAATCGGCGCGCCTGGGAGAACGCCATGCAGGCCGAGTTCAAACGCTATCCACGAAGTGGACAGAAATCCGCTCTGGTCATGTTTGACATCGATCACTTCAAAAAGGTTAATGACACTTATGGTCATCAAGCCGGGGATGAGGTGATCCGTATCGTATCGGGTCAGTTGCTGGAGACTAAACGTGAGATCGATATTGCCGGCCGCTACGGTGGTGAGGAGTTCTGCATTGTACTGCTGGGCGCCGAGCTTGAGGGTGGTAGGATCTTTGCTGAACGGCTCCGTCAGTCGATTGAGGCGATCGTCGTCACTTATGAAGATCAAGAGATAAAATTCACGATCAGTCTGGGGGTATCAGAAATCAGTGAAAAACTGAGCACCCATACCGAGTGGCTAGAGCAAGCTGACAAGGCGCTTTATGAATCAAAAGAGGGCGGCCGAAATCGAACCACCCTCTATAAACCTGACTAGACGGGTGAATGATCAGAGAACCCGCTCACTGATAATCTTCCAGCCAGCACCTTCTCTAACAAACACCAGTTCCTTGTTCACTACATCCCTGTAGTTGCTGGCACGATAGTCCTGTCTGAAGCGAATGGAGACCCGCGCATTCGCCAGCGTCAGTTCAGGATTCTCCAAGCGAATCTTGATCCATTCGGGACGCGCAATAGAACGCTCTCGCTTTGCTCTCCACTGGTCAAGCGTCATGCCATCCGGTGAAAACTTGACCGAATAAAACCCCAGGTACTGCATAATAGCCTGTGTCTCCCAGGCACTTCGCCACTGATCCAGGGCTTCAAGCAGCTCCGACTTGATGGCCTCTGACAGCTCACCAGTATCCGGCTCCGCCGTTTTTTCAGACCTGATCACTGCAACGGGTTCCACTGCCACACAAAACGAGGGGATCTGGATTGTCGAATCAGCCTTTATCTGACCGTAGGTGTGGCACGCCAGATCAGCATACACATCTCCCAGATTACGCACGGCCTGCTGATAGTCAGGGCTTATTTTCACTGCCTGCTCAAAGGCTTGCCTTGCCAGCTCCAGCTCACCTCGTTCAGCATGAATGACACCTATATTGTTATGAATGGCGGCATCATTGGGGTATTTTTTCGCGAGTGACCTAAACAACGCCATCCCTTCGTCCAGGCGCCCCAAGCGAACCAAAACGGCGCCCTTTAACAGCATAAGAGAGGCGGTTTCAGGGCCTTTCTCTTCCATCTGCTGATCAATATGCAGTAACGCCTCCTGATAAGCTCCCTGGTCTATCAGCTTACCAATGGCATTTTCAGACACCTCGGCCCCGACTGGCAGACTCAACGCAAAAAGAAGCCCACTGGCAAGCATCGTCCTGACAACCGATCTGAATCCATTTTGCACCATTCTACTTTCCCTTTTAAATGTATTTAGACATCGCAGAGAATTATACCTAAAATCAACACATTTGCTGCAATTGTCGTCTGATTGTAGAATCGCCAACCAATGTACGTGATCCACAAAAAAACCTATACAGGTCATGATTAAGCAACTACTCCCTACATCCCTGTTAAACCGGTCAGGCTTGCTCTCCTTGACGACCGCGCTTCTAATCACGGCCTTGCCTGAATTGGCCATAGCCGTGCAAGAGCTGCCCAATCACATCTTCTCCAGAAATGGCGGCAACAGCACCACTGTATTGGTCGATAAACGTACCCGTTCCGCCTACTTGGTAGACCTGGAGCAGGACGAACCAAGACTCAGGCGTAGCTTTGATGACCTGTTATTTGGTGAGAATGACGGTGAAAAACTCTATGAGGGTGATAAGCGTACACCGGAGGGCGTGTATCGGATCACCAATTACATCCCCAAGGATAAACTCGCCCCGATCTATGGCGCAGGGGCCTTCCCTATCAACTACCCGAACACGCTTGACCGTATGGAAGGAAGAAACGGCAGTGGTATCTGGCTACACGGACGGGATGATAATGACCCCCAAAAACAGGTAACCCGAGGTTGTGTTGCCTTTAATAACAACCAGATAGGCGAACTGAAATCACTACTGCAAAAAGATACACCTGTGATCATCACACGAGAGACCCAATTTATTCCGGCCACCGAATACCAGCAACAACGAGAAGCCCTTTTCTCCCTGTTCGATCGTTTTATAGAAGCCTGGGAGGGTGGGGATCTTGATACGCTGGGTGACCTGGTCCATCCCAACTTCCACAGCCCCGGGGGTATCGACCGCGAAGGCTGGCTTGACAGGAAAGCCCAACTTAACCAGCTTTACCCCAAACGGGTCATTGATACTGATGATGTCTATGCCTTCAAGGAAGATGGCAAGCAGGTTGTATTCGATTTCACCCAGTCCTACTGCGCCGACAACATGCGGGCCCGCGGAAAGAAAAAGCTCTACTTCAAACGGGACAACGGTAAGTTAAAACTGATTACTGAGGCCTACTCCGCGCTTCCTATGGATCAAGTGGATCGTAAGCAGATTGATCATTTTATTAACGACTGGCTAGACGCCTGGCGGACCGTTGACCTGGATCGTTACCTGCGTCATTACGATTCTGGATTCCGCGATAGCAGTGGTAAAAACCTGTCCCAGTGGCGTGACTATAAACGGACCTTGTTTACCGAGCGCCCCGATCAGCAGATAGAGATAAACGACCTGTCCATCAGAGAACTGACCAATAACCGCTACCAGATCCGATTCAGGCAGGACTACCGCAGTGCCGAATATGCCGATTCAGGCATCAAGACCCTGATCGTCAAAGGCTGTCCCGGAGAGTTCCAGATCGTATCAGAACGCTGGCGCGAACTGCGATCACACTAATCCGCCGCCCGTTGTTTGGGCTTGGCAGCTACTTTATCCCGAAGATAGACCGGCAAGGCATACTCTGCCGCCACCGCCTCTCCTGATTCGAAACCCGCCACACCGAGCCGTGCTACATCTTCAGCACTGCAGAG
>JAPHUG010000277.1 GCA_026197195.1 Sedimenticola sp. | reverse complement strand
TCGTTCATTGCACCAGCATCGTACTGACCCGATGCCTCAGCAAAAGCCACTTTATCGTGGCGTTTTAGATAGCTAACCGTGGGAAAGTGACTACTCTTCAAACCGGCCTTAATCAGCACAGCCTGAGAAAGGTATCGCCCCGTGGTCGATTGACGATCACCAAATGCAATACGAGTTCCTTTCAGGTCGGGTAACTGCCGGACAGGTGAGTCTTGGGGAACAGCGAGCACACCGTTAAACAGCTTGCTCCCGGAATTGCTCTCCATGGCAACCAGACGAATATTCGGATTACGGGACTTGGCTATGACATAACTTACGGGGCCATAACGGACAAAATCAACCTCACCCTCTACCAGAGCATCAATCGCCTCGGCATAGCTGGGATAGATTCTGATCTGAATATCTGCGGCAAAACCCTGCTCCGCCATGACCCGCTCCAAATATCGCTGCAACGGGACCATCTTTTGAATCATCTCAGTGGATCGGATGTGTGCATAGACACCGAACACCAGAGGAATAGCGTGGGGTTTATTGGACTGTTGCGCAGATACAGGGGTATAGAGACTGAGTAAAAGCGTCAGTAATAGTAGCTTGATTAGCCACCGAATCGGATGCTGATCGGAGAGGGTATAAGCTGGCGGCACTATTCGGAATCTCACAGTTAGGCATTCATCTCTTGATCCAGAGATAAAAACATAACAGAACAGGTGATTTATTCCGACACTTTTCTTGCCTGATTTTCAATCTTTACTTGAAAGAAAATCGGGCCGGTTTTGTCCTTGAAGCCTTGAGTTACTATAATCTTTGGGCGGGACTACTCACGCTCCTCAATCCAGGCCATCTGAATGGCCTCGAGAATGCGTTCCCCCGTGTGCTCAGGATCGTCATCAAAATCAGGCAGTGATTTTACCCAGTTATGCAGATCCACAAAATTAACATATTTTGGATCAGTTTCCGGGTAGGCTTCATCAAGCTCAATCGCAATATCGAGTGAATCAGTCCACTTTAAACCCATAACAGTTACCCTCGTTTAATGATTTTCAGAGACCATGTTGATGGTATATTTTGGGATCTCTATCACCAGATCCGTCTCACCAACCACCGCCTGGCAACTCAGGCGAGATTCGGGCTCTAATCCCCACGCCTTATCCAGTAGATCTTCCTCTACCTCATCGGCTTCACCCAGGGCATCAAACCCTTCCCTTACGATGACGTGGCAGGTGGTACAGGCACAGGACTTTTCACAGGCGTGTTCAATCTCAATACCGTGACTATTGGCCGCATCACAAATCGTCACGCCCGGCTCCACATCAATTACCGCCCCCTCCGGGCAGATCTCTTCATGGGGAAGAAAAATTAGTTGAGTCATGTGATTTCTATGGCCTCTGCTTCTATTCAAAATCGTCCACACTATGGCCAGACATGGCCTTGCGGACACTCATGTTCATGCGACGCTCTACGTAGAACTCGCAGCTTTTCTCCAAGGCCTCCACAGCGGCTTTGATCTCGGCATGACTGTCGCTACCCGTGGTTTCAGCCAGAACACCGAGTGCTGACTCGACGCGTCTACGCTCCTCATCATCTAACAGCTCGTCGCCATCATCAGCCAGCGCAGCACGTAGCGCTTCGATTACACGTTCAGCTTCAACTCGTTGCTCGCGCAATTTGCGTGCTTCCATGTCATCCTGGGCATAGTCAATTGATTCCTTCAGCATGGATTCAATCTCACCATCCGTTAAGCCATAGGAAGGTTTAACTTCAACACTGGCTTTGACACCGCTACTCTGCTCTTCAGCTTCCACGCTGAGCAATCCGTCTGCATCGACGGAAAAGGTAACACGAATGCGTGCCGCACCCGCCACCATTGGCGGTATACCCCGTAATTCAAATCGTGCCAGCGAACGATTATCCGTAACCAGCTCACGCTCACCCTGCAGTACATGAACAGCCATCGCCGTCTGACCATCTTTGAAAGTGGTGAACTCCTGCGCACGGGCAACAGGGATCGTGGTATTACGCGGAATAATCTTTTCAACCAGACCGCCCATTGTCTCAATACCCAGAGAGAGCGGATTGACATCCAGCAACAGCATATCACTGTCGGGCTTATTGCCTACCAGAATGTCGGCTTGTATGGCCGCCCCAATAGCCACCACACGATCAGGATCAATACTGACCAGTGGTTCAGTGCGGAAAAACTCACCAACCAATTCGCGCACCCGGGGTACCCGTGTCGAACCACCGACCATGACCACATCTTCAATCTCTTCTGCACTCAAACCCGCATCTCTCAAGGCGCGGCGGCAAGGTGCCAGGCTTTTCCTTATCAGTGGATCAACTAACTCATTGAACTGCTTGCGAGTAAGATCGCCCTGCCAGGTTGATCCATCGCTAAGCGTTACGTTCAGCACCACCTGTTCCGCCTCTGACAGCGCCTCCTTGGCGTCACAGGCTACCTGCATCAGGCGGCGGAGCATGGCGTGGTCGGCGTCATGCTCGATCCCGGCCTGCTGCATAATCCACTCGGCTACAGCATGATCCAGGTCATCACCGCCCAGCGCTGAATCACCCCCTGTTGCCAACACCTCGAACACACCCCGGTTCAGCCGCAATATGGAGATATCAAACGTCCCTCCACCCAAATCATAAATGGCGTGTACGCCATCAGAGCCACTATCCAAACCATAGGCTACGGCTGCTGCAGTGGGTTCGTTCAATAGACGAAGAACCTTCAATCCGGCAATAGTCGCCGCATCTTTGGTGGCTTGGCGTTGTGCATCATCAAAGTAGGCTGGTACGGTAATGACAATGCCTTCCAGCTCACCCCCCAGTGACGCTTCCGCTCGCTTCACCAGTGTTTTCAGAATCTCGGATGAGACCTCTATTGAACTGACAGCCCCACGTACTGTTTTAATACGGGGTACTGCGGTATCAATATCCTGAAACTCATAAGGCAGACGACTACCAATTGATTTGATGTCAGCAACACCCCGTCCGATCAGCCGCTTTGCTGAACTGATTGTGTTAAGAGGGTCTATAGCCGCCATCTTCTTGGCCGATCGGCCCACCACTATAGCTTCTTTGGTATAACGCACTACCGAAGGGAGCAAGTGTTCACCATCACTGTCTGGCAGGGTTTCCGCCTTACCACTGCGGACAGCGGCCACGAGCGAATTAGTCGTTCCCAGGTCAATACCAACAGCCAACCGATGTTGATGAGGTGCCGCCGATTGCCCCGGCTCAGAGAGTTGTAATAAGGCCATATTAGGATGATTTGTTTAGTAGATTACAGTGCATCATCCAACTCGGCCTCGAGGGACTCTGCATCAAATCGCAGCTTTTTCAGGAATTGCATCTTGCGAAGATTTTCCCGTGCTGCACCAAGTTGTTCGGGTGTGGCCGCTTCAAACTGTAACGCCATCTGGCCAATCAGGGTATTGATTCGGCGATTAACTTCCGCCATAAAATCACTAATGACGGCATAGGGATCCGGCTTGTCACGTGCGGCCTCAAGCTCTTCCCTTAGTTCAAGCTGCTCCATAAGAAACAGGGTATCATGGGTGGTTTCCTGCTGTTCATCCATGTTAATACCATTTAACTGAAGCAGATAGCGGGCACGCATTATCGGATCCTTCAGCGTCTCATGGGCCTCGTTAATCCGGACAGCCCCCTGCATTGAGAGACGTCGCTCCTGTTCAGTTGCATTGGCAAACCGGTCGGGATGCACACTCTTCTGCAGCTCACGATAGTGGGCAGCAAGTTGATCGGCATCGACAATATATCCCACCGGCAACCCAAACAACTCAAAGTAGTTCTTTGAGAAATCCAACATTGTTTTGCGCTAAGTAGTTATCTTGATATTGGTATCAGGAGTGATCTGAATGACTCAACTTATACGTTGAAGCTTTCACCACAACCGCAAGCATCTTTGACGTTGGGGTTGTTGAATTTAAAGCCCTCATTCAGCCCTTCACGGGTATAATCCAGCTCAGTGACATCCAGATAAAGCAGGCTTTTGGGATCAACCAGCACCTTCACACCGTGCTGTTCGAAGACGGCATCGTCCTCTTCACTCGCATCAGCAAATTCAAGTACATAAGCCATACCTGAACAACCAGAGGTTCGTACACCAAGTCGAATACCGACCCCGGAGCCTCGGTTGTCCAGAAAATTGCGGACATGCTTGGCTGCCGCTTCTGTAATGGTAATTGTCATATCGTCTCACTCAGGCCACGCCCATGCGCAACCCTTATCCACACTTCAATTGAGGCAATATAATGCCTTATCGGCTAACTCTTTGCATTCTTTGAGGCATAATCCTGTACCGCCGCCTTGATTGCATCCTCTGCCAGCACCGAGCAGTGAACCTTCACCGGCGGCAATGCCAGCTCTTCTGCAATCTGAGTATTTTTGATCTGCTGGGCCTCCTCCAAGGTCTTACCCTTGACCCATTCGGTCAACAGGCTACTGGAGGCGATGGCTGAACCACACCCATAGGTTTTGAACTTGGCGTCTTCGATCACACCCTGCTCATTGACCTGAATCTGCAGACGCATGACATCACCACAGGCTGGGGCACCTACCATTCCAGTCCCAACATTCTTGGCCTCTTTATCCATATTCCCAACATTGCGGGGGTTTTCGTAGTGGTCTAAGACCTTGTCGCTGTAAGCCATAATCATTTATCTCCGGATTCGGTACCTGTTCTTTAGTTAGGCACAGGCACTTTTAAACTGCTAACGGTTAAACCTTTTAGTACGTTCAGTTAACGACAGCCAATCAATGTGCTGCCCACTGTACCGACTTCAGGTCAACCCCCTCCTTAAACATATCCCAAAGAGGCGAGAGTTCACGCAACCGATTAACCTGGTCACTGATGGTCTTGATCACGTAATCAACCTCCTCCTCGGTAGTAAAGCGGCCAATAGAGAAGCGTATTGAACTGTGCGCCAACTCATCTTCACGTCCAATGGCCCTTAATACATAACTGGGTTCAAGACTGGCCGAGGTACAGGCCGAGCCTGAGGAGACAGCAAAATCTTTCAGTGCCATGATGAGCGATTCACCCTCGACATAGGCAAAACTGACATTCAGATTACCCGCGACACGCTGTTCCAGGTCGCCATTCAGATAGATCTCATCCATCCCCTTGAAGCCATTCCAGAGGCGATCACGCAGCTGAATAATTCGCTCATTCTCTTGCGCCATCTCCTCCTTTGCAATCCTGAAGGCCTCACCCATACCCACAATCTGGTGGGTCGGCAGGGTGCCGGACCGCATACCACGCTCATGCCCGCCACCATGCATCTGCGCCTCCAGGCGCACACGCGGCTTGCGTCTGACATAGAGCGCACCGATACCTTTGGGCCCATAAATCTTGTGTGCTGAAAGAGACAGCAAATCAACCTTGGCACGCTCCATATCCAAGGGGATCTTTCCCGCACTTTGCGCGGCATCCACATGAAACAGGATTTTACGAGCCCGTGTCATCTCACCAATCGCTTCAATATCCTGTACCACGCCAATCTCATTATTGACGTGCATGATTGAGACCAAAATGGTGTCATCACGCATGGCAGCTTCCAGTTTACCCAAGTCAATCAGACCATTGGACTCCGGATCCAGATAGGTTACCTCGAAGCCTTCACGTTCCAATTGCCGACAAGTATCCAGCACCGCCTTGTGTTCGGTCTTGCAGGTGATGATGTGCTTACCCTGTCGCTGGTAGAAATGCGCAGCACCCTTGATCGCCAGGTTATCGGATTCGGTAGCACCGGAGGTCCAGACAATCTCCTTCGGATTGGCGTTTAACAGCGCAGCCACATCGCGTCTTGCCTGCTCAACAGCCTCATCCGCATCCCAGCCAAACTGATGCGAACGCGAAGCGGGGTTACCAAATTTGCCGTCAGGGGTGAGAAACTGGCACATCTTTTCAGCAACACGTGGATCCACTGGGGTGGTTGCTGAGTAATCCATGTAAATGGGTAATTTCATTGGTACTCCGATTTCTTTAATAGTCGACAATTATCAGGCGCGCACGCCTGAACCCGCCGTTGTAACGCTAAACTTTACATCTGCCGAGGCAGCAGGCTCAGCAGCAGCCTTCTGCTTCTCCTCATCCTGTCTTTGTGCGACTTTCTTAACGCCCCGACGCTCCATCAGATCATGGAGACTGATGCGGTTGAGGTAATCGAAAATCTGATCACTCAAGTCATGCCAGAGATCATGGGTAAGACAACGCTCATTGTCCTGACAGTTGTGATTACCGCCACAGCGGGTGGTATCCACTTTCTCGTCGACCGCTGTAATGACTGATGCTACAAAGATCTGATCGGCCTCTTTACCCAGCACGTAACCGCCACCCGGCCCTCTCACACTGGCTACCAGTAGTTTCTTGCGAAGCCGTGAAAAAAGTTGTTCCAGATAAGAAAGAGAGATACCCTGCCGTTCAGCAATATCTGCCAAGGTAATAGGACCCTGGCCCTGGTGAAAAGCCAGATCCAACATCGCAGTGACTGCATAGCGTCCTTTGGTGGTTAACCTCACAGCAGATACTCCTTAAATATTTGATGTCGCTAATATATAATACCTGACTGAATCAGTCAACTATTTAGGGGCAGCATCTTCAGCCTCTGTATGGCCCGACACAGACTTGCCATCTCTTTGTATTTTAAGTAATTCTTCAGCTGTTGAGGCAATTTCGCAGGCATCAATCTCGGGAATATCCAGATCAGGATACTCTTCATTCACCCGTTTAAGCATCTGGCACATCGACTGCATCCGCTGATCCATGACGTGGATATGATCCAGCATACAGTTGATTGCATGTGCCACAGGGTCGGGAGCGTCACTGGTGGCACCGTAGGCATCAAAACCCATCTTTTCCGCCATTTCTGAGCGGTGTGAGTCGTCGGTCGACGCCGAGGTTTCAATAAGCCGCCCTGGCACTCCGACCACAGTGGTACCTGGCGGGACGGCCTTTAAAACGACGGCATTAGAGCCAATTCGTGCGCCATCCCCCACTTCAATCGGACCCAATACCTTGGCACCAGCACCCACCACCACGTTTTTACCCAATGTGGGGTGACGCTTACCTTTCTGCCAACTGGTTCCACCAAGCGTCACACCATGATAAAGCGTGCAATCATCTCCGATTACGGCGGTCTCACCAATCACTACACCCATACCGTGATCGATGAAAAAGCGCCGACCAATTGTGGCACCAGGGTGAATTTCAATACCGGTAATCCAGCGGGCAAAGGTGGAAAGTACCCTGGCAAGCCAGCAGAGGCCAATATTCCATAACCAATGGGTCAGGCGATGCATCAGGAGCGCATGCAGTCCGGGATAGGTTGTCAGCACATCAAAGGCATTTCGTGCCGCAGGGTCACGGTCGAAAACACTGGCAATATCTTCTTTGAGTCGAGAAAACATTCAGAAAATCCTGTTACAACCGGCACAATGCGGGTTCTAGTTAATCCCGACTATTCTACTCGATTATTTTCCCGACTGACCAGCATCTATATTACTGACCATGAATAGGCTTATTTTTCCTGGGAAAAGAGGTACGTCAGTCTCGCCGCATTGATTTACGGCCTTGTGCGGCACTCAGGATGCCACGCAGGATATTCAGCTCTTCCTGGTCCGGTCTGGCTCGAAAAAACAGACGGCGCAGGCGTCGCTGAAGCTTTTCCGACTGCTGTGGATTGCTAAAACCGGTATCTTCCATCGTCTGCTGCAAATGCTGAAAAAAGCCCTCCATTGCCTCAGCAGGTGCCACATTTTCCACCGTATCAGCAACAGGTTCTGCTGAAGCAAGGGACTGTAGGTGCACCTCATAGGCGATAACCTGCAGGGCCTGGGCAATATTAAGCGAACTGTATTCCGGGTTAGCGGGTATATGAACCAGGTATTGGCATCGGTCCAACTCGCTGTTACGCAACCCGGAACTCTCCCGCCCAAATAAAATGGCCACTTCTCCCTGCGCGGCCTCAGCCCAGACCTTTTCGGCACACTCCCGCGGCCTCACCTGAGGCCAGTCGACCGTACGCAATCGCGCACTGGCACCCACAACCAAACGGCATCCCCGGATAGCTTCATCAAGGGAATCATAGACCTGGCACTGCGCCAAGATGCTGTCTGCACCTGCAGCCCTGGCCGTGGCTTCAGCGCTGGGATAGCAGTGCGGAGAAACCAGGCAGAGGTTTTCCAAAGCCATGTTTTTCATAGCCCGAGCGGCTGCGCCAATATTCCCGGGATGGGTTGTCTCAATAAGGACAATTTTGATGTTTTTCAGCATAGGTGCGAAGCGTACATCAATCCGGGCATTTTCTCAGCCATCTAGAGGGAGAGAAGCGAAAAATCTCGTTCAACACCGCATTTTCTCTTTATATGCGGCCGCTGTTCATGTATCTTCCACGCCCATGCACCCAATGATGAATATCGCTGTCCGCGCAGCCCGTAGCGCCGGCAACATACTACTCCGTTATTACGAGCGAACCGATACCCTTACCATCACACAGAAGGGTATGAATGACTTTGTGTCCGAGGTGGATAAGGCTTCTGAGCAGGCCATTATCGATACCCTTCGCAGCTCCTATCCCAATCATTCCATTCTGGCTGAAGAGAGTGGACGACAGGATGGCAATGAGTACCAGTGGATTATCGACCCGCTCGATGGCACCACAAACTATCTGCATGGATTCCCACAGTTCTCCATCTCTATCGCCCTGAAACACAAAGGGGTATTGGAGCATGGCCTGGTTTACGATCCACTACGTGACGAAATGTTTACGGCCACCCGTGGGGATGGCTCCCTGCTCAATGACCGTAGACTACGGGTAACCAGCCGCAAGGGCCTGCAAGGCGCCCTGCTGGGCACCGGTTTCCCTTTCCGTGACCAATCCAATCTGGACGCTTACCTCGGCATGTTCCGGGATCTGATAAAGGATACCGCAGGCATTCGACGCCCCGGTTCAGCCGCACTGGATCTGGCTTATGTGGCCGCCGGACGCCTGGATGGCTTCTGGGAACTGGGCCTGTCGGAGTGGGATTTTGCCGCAGGCGCCCTGCTGGTCAAAGAGGCTGGAGGAACAGTTTCTGATATCGGCGGTGGTGGTCGCTTCCTTGAGACCGGCAATCTGATCGCGGGTGGCCTGCGTATTCATTCCGCAATGGCCACAGCTATTCGCCCCCACCTGACGGACCGCATTCGCTCCTGATCACCCTGAGTTCCTGCGCAGCTTGATATAAATCAGACTGTGCAGGAGAGACCACCAACCCGTTCACAATTCTTACACAGCCCCTCAAGTTTTCCGCCGGCAGCCCGATAACCGGATTAAATCAGCGAGGATTCTATCCTCCCTGCATCGACTGGAGATGAGGGCACATGAAGGAAACCCCGGATACAAAAACAGCCGTCAGTGATCGCGCACTGGAGCTGATCATGCGTGACGTGTTAGATGGCTTGTTTGAACTCTCTCTGGAGTCATCTTTCTCCGCTCACAGCGGAGAATTCGAGATCCTGGAAATCCGTCCCGATCAAAAACCGGTGCATCAACAATCTCAAGCCATCGATGACAAAACCAAAGCAGATGTGATCAATTTCCCCGGGCTCAAACGCGCCTGCGGATAACCCTACAGGTCAGACAAAAAAAAGCGCGGCGATATCACTATCGTCGCGCTTTTTTGTAAACATCTGCAGCGCTAGGGTTCAGCGTCTACCTCACCACCCTCTTTAACCACTGGCATCAGATCAGCCTTGCTGATCCCAAGCATCAGTACCGCCGTACTCGCAACATAAATGGAAGAGTATGTACCAACCAGCACACCTATAATCAAGGCAAAGGCGAAACCGTGAATAATCTCACCACCAAAGATGAACAACGCGGCCAACACCAGCAAGGTGGTCAACGAGGTCATCAAGGTACGTGACAAGGTTTGATTCAGTGAGCTATTAATAATCGACTCGGCGCTGCCCTTACGCATTCTACGAAAATTTTCACGAATACGGTCATACACCACAATGGTGTCATTCAGCGAGTAACCAATTACTGCCAGCACAGCCGCCAGCACTGTCAGATCAAACTCGATCTGAAACAGGGAAAAGATACCAATAGTAATCAGAACATCATGCACCAGAGCAATAACCGAACCAATCGCGAAACGGTATTCAAAACGCAGCGCCACATAGACCAGAATACCCATCAATGCATAGAGCATGGCCAGACCACCATCTTCGGTCAGCTCATCACCCACCTGCGGTCCAACAAACTCCACCCTACGTAGCGTTGCCTCACCGGCAGTGGCCTGCTTGAGGGCCATAAAGGCCCGATCGCTCAGCTCAGCACCCTGCAGGTTCTCTTGTGGTGCCAGTCTCACCAGTACATCTTTGGACGTGCCAAAGTGTTGTACCGTGGCGTCACTGAATCCGCCTGACTGAAGCGCCTCCCTGACACTGGCAAGCTCAACCGCCTCCTGATAGCCCACCTCAACCAGGGTACCCCCGGTAAAATCGATGCCCAGGCTCAGGCCTCTGGCAACAATGGAACCCAAAGCAACAAGCATCAGTGCAATGGAGAGATACATGGCCAGCTTACGCTTGCCCATGAAATCAATATGAGTATTCTTTTTAAAGATCTGCATCAGCGTTGCTCTACTCAGATACTTAGTTTGGCGACCCGCTTGCCGCCATAGATCAGGTTAACCACAGCACGCGTACCGACAATGGCAGTAAACATGGAGGTCAGGATGCCAATGAACAGCGTCACAGCGAAGCCTTTGATAGGTCCGGTACCAAAACTAAACAGCACCACGGCAGCAATCAGCGTCGTGATATTGGCATCCACGATGGTCGACAGCGCCTTTTCATAACCGGCATAGATACTGGCCTGAGGCGTACTGCCAACCCGAATCTCTTCCCGAATACGTTCAAAGATCAATACATTGGCATCCACCGCCATACCCACGGTCAAGACGATACCGGCAATACCAGGCAAGGTTAGAGTCGCCTGCAACATGGAGAGGACAGCAACAATAAACACCAGGTTCATCAACAGCGCCAGATTGGCCACCAGACCAAATACCCGGTAATAGACCGCCATGAAGACCATGACCAGTGCCAGGCCAATCACTACCGACGCAAAACCCTGGTCGATGTTGTCCTGACCAAGGCTTGGGCCAATCGTCCGCTCTTCCACGATATCGATCGGCGCGGCAAGTGCACCGGCCCGTAACAGCAAGGCCAGATCATGGGCCTCGGCCGGGCTATCAAGACCGGTCGTCTGAAAACGGCGGCCGAACGGTTCAAGAATATTGGCGACACTAATCACCTCTTCAACCTGAACCTTACGGGTAACCGGCTCGCCATTCACCAAACGGGTATCTTTACGGGTCTCGATAAAGACCACCGCCATAGGCTTATTAACGTTTTCCGTGGTGACATTACGCATCCGGCGGGCGCCCTGGCTGTCAAGGCTGACAGAGACCATAGGACCACCACTGCGCTGATCAAATCCGGAGGAGGCATCGGTAATCTGGTTACCGGTCACAATCACCCGTTTCTTCAACAGAATCGGCCGACCATCGCGGGTCTTATAGAGCTTGGAACCGGGCGGCACCTTGCCAACCAGCGCATCTTCCACACTGTGTTCGGTGTCTTCCAGTCGATACTCTAGGGTAGC
>JAPHUG010000107.1 GCA_026197195.1 Sedimenticola sp. | reverse complement strand
TAGACTCGTGACATCATTAACTCTCCAGCTCTCTATTTTTATGAAACGAGGAGTCCGTTACTCCTCGGTAGATTCCGTATCCAGCACCTCATCGCCCATCGATTCCAGGCCGGCCTCATCATCATCGCCCTCTAGCGATTCAATACGCTCAATCTTAACCAGCTTCTCCTTCTTGGAGAGGCGAATCATGGTGACACCCTGGGTATCACGGCCCATGACAGATACATCGGAGATAGGGGTCCGTACCAACGTACCACCATCAGTGATCAGCATCACCTCATCACCCTCATCCACCAGTACCGCGCCCACCTGTTCGCCGTTACGCTCAGACGCCTTGATGGAGATCACCCCCATGCCGCCGCGGCCGCGCAACGGGAACTGCTCCACAGGTGTCCGTTTACCATAGCCATTCTCGGTCACAGTCAGTACGGTTTTGCCCGGTTCAGCAATCATCAGCGAGATCACCTGCTGACCATCAGCCAGTTTCACGCCCCGCACACCGCAGGCCGTACGGCCCATCGGGCGCACCTGAGACTCGTTAAAGCGGATCGCCTTGCTGGCAGAGGTAAACAGCATGATGTCCTGCTGACCATCGGTCACGGCCACCCCGATCAACTGATCATCATCCCTCAGATCAACGGCAATAATGCCGCTGGCCCGCTGCCGGGAGAAATTAATCAACGGTGTTTTCTTTACGGTGCCGGAACTGGTTGCCATAAAGATATAGCGATCTTCGGAGTACTCTCGAATCGGCAGAACGGCATTGATTCGTTCGTCCTTCTCCAGCGGCAGCAGATTAACGATCGGCTTACCCCGGGCGTTACGGCCTGCTTGCGGCAACTCGTAGACCTTCATCCAGTAGACCCGCCCCCGGCTTGAGAAGCAGAGGATGGTGTCATGGGTATTGGCCACAAACAGCTGATCAACAAAATCTTCGTCTTTGGTACTGGTAGCTGTCTTACCCTTACCACCCCGCCGCTGGGCCTGGTAGATATCCAGTGTCTGCGCCTTGGCATAACCAGCATGGGAGAGCGTGACCACCACATCCTCTTCTGTTATCAGATCTTCCAGGGTCAGATCCAAACGAGTAGAGATAATCTCAGTGCGTCGCTCGTCACCATACTGATCCCGAATCGCAATCAACTCATCACGGATCACCTGCATCAGGCGATCAGGACTGGAAAGAATATCAAGTAAATCCTTAATTTTCTCTAGTATCTCACTGTATTCGTTTAGTATTTTGTCCTGCTCAAGCCCCGTCAAACGGTGCAGACGCAGATCCAGAATCGCTTGCGCCTGGGTCTCTGTCAAACGATAGCCCTGCTCACCCAGACCAAACTCGGCAGCCAACTCCTGCGGACGGGAGGCATCGGAACCGGCCCGTTCCAACATCGCCTCAACGGCACCTGATTTCCAGTGACGCTCCAGCAGTCCTCGCTTGGCATCCGCCGGGCTGGCGGCCTCACGAATCAGCTTGATCACTTCATCAATATTGGCCAGCGCAACAGCCAGACCTTCCAGCACATGGGCCCGGTCCCGCGCCTTACGCAGTTCAAACAGGGTGCGACGGGTCACGACCTCACGGCGATGGCGTATGAAGTACTCCAGCATCTGCTTCAGATTGAGCAGGCGTGGCTGACCATCCACCAGGGAGACCATGTTGATACCGAAAACATTCTGCATCTGGGTATGCTGGTAGAGGTTGTTGAGTACTACCTCAGCCACTTCACCCCGGCGCAGCTCAATCACCATCCGCATGCCGTCCTTATCGGACTCATCACGCAACTCAGTGATGCCCTCGATGCGTTTCTCTTTAACCAGCTCTGCAATCTTTTCCAGCAGGCGTGCCTTGTTGACCTGATAGGGCAACTCATGAACCACAATGGTCTGCTTGCCAGTCTTTTCGTTGGTCTCGATCTCGGTACGGGCACGCACATAGATGCGGCCACGACCGGTATGGTAGGCCTCATGAATACCACGGGCGCCATTAATCAGGGCCGCCGTGGGAAAATCCGGCCCAGGAATATGGGCCATCAAGCCATCAATTGAGATGGCCGGATCATCAATCAGGGCAATACAACCATTGATGGTTTCGGTCAGATTGTGTGGCGGGATATTGGTCGCCATGCCCACGGCAATTCCCGTGGAACCATTGACCAGCAGATTGGGTACGCGCGCCGGCAACACGGCGGGCTCATGCTCGGACTCATCGTAGTTGGCGGTAAAATCCACCGTCTCTTTGTCCAGGTCGTCCAGCATACTGTGGGCGATACGGGCCATGCGCACTTCGGTGTATCGCATTGCAGCTGGCGCATCACCGTCCACAGAACCAAAGTTACCCTGCCCATCCACCAGCATGTAGCGCATGGAGAAAGGCTGGGCCATTCGGACGATGGTGTCATAAACGGCGGTATCCCCATGTGGGTGATATTTACCGATAACATCACCCACTACACGGGCGGATTTCTTATAAGGCTTGTTCCAGTCATTTCCCAACACGCTCATGGCATAAAGCACACGACGATGGACCGGTTTGAGCCCATCACGTACATCAGGGAGGGCGCGTCCGACAATCACGCTCATGGCGTAATCGAGGTAGGACGCCTGCATCTCATCTTCGAGATTGACCGGAAGGACTTCTTTAGCAAAATCGGTCATAGGCGGTTCATTAACCCTGTCTTATTTAGACGATTTTCTATCTATGTAGGGACAATTCAGGCTGATAGAGTGACAGACCTGACTTGCAGCTTTTCTAAGCCGCTTATGGTAACACATTCCGGGAAGGTACCACCTGAAAAAAAAGTGGCTGAAAACGGCTTTTTGCGGCTCTCAGCTTACACACCCATCAAATCCGCCATCTTTTTACTATTTGGCGACAACACAACCCCCTTTTCCGTCACGATGGCATCTACCAGCGCCGCGGGCGTGACATCGAATACCGGATTCCAGGCATCCACACCCGGCGCAGCAACTTGTTGCCCACCCCATTTCAGGATTTCGGAAGCCTTCCTGAATTCGATAGG
>JAPHUG010000154.1 GCA_026197195.1 Sedimenticola sp. | reverse complement strand
TTCCCACGCTGAAGAAGATAACCTGCTCACTGTTGCAGATAAACTGGGTGCATTGATAACTGACTTTGGTATCTCTCCCCCTTATCAGGGTGATCAACGGCTGTCTGCTATTGCACAAACGGCCGTCTGGTTTGCAGGGTTTTCACTTTCACTCATTAACTCAAAGACAATGTTACGTGAGTCGTTGGTTATTTTTCGACTGGTCGATATTGAACAGCAGGCCTGTACTTTTCATCTGGCGCATTTGGCTTGGCCAGAAGTCATGGAGCGGTCCAGTGCCGCCTCCTATCTCGCTGGTATGGCGAAACAACTTCGCCGGGAGCTGCTTGCTCCGTGAGTATCCCACTTGGGTTGATCTGGTCATGGTTGTTTGGATTGTGACCACATAGCCTCGCTGTCAGAAATGATGATAGTGGACTGCCCTCCCGCAACTTGTCTTTTTACCCAGTCAAGCAGCAGGCTGTTAAGCGGTAAGCGGCTACCGATCGATTTTAAATCCAGGCTGAGATAATCACCGCTGTCATTGATTATGATATGTTCGGTCTTACCGTCATGTAGCGTCGACACCGATAATCTATCCCAGTCTATTTTATATCCGGATTGTTGTGCGCGCTTGAGGTGGCTGACCATCAATCGCAAGTCGTGAGCGATCGCTTCGCAAAAGATTTGTTTCTGTTCGCGTTCTCCCAAAGTGCTGAACATAAAAACCAGTCCATCCTCTGTTTGGTAACGTACATTATGTCTCTGTTTAAACTGCCAGGTTCCGAGTGCAACCCGTTTGACCTGAATAGGTGGCTGAATAGGTGTGTTGTTAAACTGCACGCAGTCATGCAGTTGACAGAATTGTTCAGTTATTCTTTTTTCTATCAGGCTTGTTTTAGCTATTTCAGGGCCACTTAAAACGACCGGGCTGTCATCAATGTAGATTATGATTGGGCCAGACTGATCGGCAATGATCTCTATCTTGTTCGTGAAGTTGATCGTATTTTCTATAGCCTGCAGTTGCTCAATGAACGTGCTTAATCCTCTTCGCCAGCGGGCCAACTTGCGTTGTGCCTGTTGCTCTATGGGCTGTTCGTGGAGACTGTTCCGGTAGCTTGCTTCATAGACGTGAATCAATTCATTTAGCGCAATGGCGGCAAAATCGTGACGCTGCAACCTGTCACTAGCTGAAATTTTCTGTGCGAGTGCGTAAAACGAACTCTGCGGCTTTGATTGTGAGGTTATAGCCGTTCCTGCCACACTCTGTTGTATGTTGATCAGAAGTAACAGTAGTAGAGTTGCAAGGGCTAGGCGGGTATTGAGTATGCAGTGTGGCATATTGAATCTGTTTGGCTTGTCCTAAGGGCAGTATAGAGTAAAAGCGGTGGTAATCTGTGATCTGGATAAAAAGGCCAGCAGTGATTGTTTGCAAGTTATTTTATTGGAGAGTCCAGCAAGGCCAGTTTACGCAGCCTGGCTTGTCTGATCTCGATAAAGGCAACGCCACTAATGGTTAACACGCCACCGATTGCCTTATAGCCTGTGAAGGCTTCATCCAAAATGAGAATACCCGCAGCAACCCCTATCATCGGAGCCAGCAGAGAAAAAGGTACAACCTGGTTAATGCTGAGACGTGAAATCAATCTGTACCAGATGTAGTAGGCAATAATGGATGAGCCCATAACGATATAGCTAAGGGCTGCCCAGGCCTTCCAGCTTGCAGTCTGGATGGCGGCCAGTTGTCCGGTTTCCAAAAAAAAGGAGGCGCTTGCAAGGATAGGTATTGCCAGCAGACTCATCCACCCAATGATGGTCATGGAATGAATCTCTTTATACTGCTTGATCAATATATTTGCCCACGCCCAACAGAAGGCCGAAACCAATAGCGCAGCTAAAGCCGTTGGCGATGCCCCATCAGGTTCGCCGGCAAGCAAGGCCGCACCAGCAAATGCCAGACTCATTCCCACTATACGTCCCCAACCCAGGGGGTCGGAAAACAGCACCGTTGCCAGGATTATGCTAAAGGGAATGCCCAGTTGAATCATTAATGCCGTTGTGGCTGCATCAGCACCAGATAAACCGATAAAGAGCATGCCAAAGTGGCCGCAGCCAAGTACCAGTGATAACCATACTAGTTTTGGTAGTTGTTCTTTTGTTGGTCGAAAGAAAGGGGCAATCAGCAAAGCTACGAAGCAGAACCGAATAGTTGTTAAGGCAATGGGCGGTATTTCAGAGACGGCTGTCTTAATAACAACAAAATTAAAGCCCCAGATGGCGACAACAACAATTGCCTGAAAAAGGTCAGATGGTTTCATTGGATGATGAAAAGTTTCGACACAAAGGACAGGTAACAGGGTGACATAGCCCGTTTGTGCTGTCTATGATCGCCTGTCACGGGCATTTCAGTAGTTAGTCGGTAGCTGAGTGTTGTTGCGGGAGCTGTCCGTACGATAGTTCCTACATCAGTGGTGTATTTTGATAAGTCGACCTAATGGGTCTGATTTATGACTATTGGAGGAATTTAATGGCTAAGAAAGTTCTGCTGTTCGTCTGAACGTTTCTTGCAGGATAAGCGCGTCGGTACTGGCACGGTGTCGAACCAAGTGTAATTCGTTGATCACCTGTTCTTTTGTTGGATGCCAGAGTGCGGCCTGTTGTTCAGTCATCAGGCTTCTGAGGCTGTCCAGGGTGAAGAGTTGGGGTCTGTCGGTAATATCAAAGAGCTTTCCAATCCATGAGATATCATGACTCCAGGCGTCAGTATAAATTCGGGTGCCTCGAAGTAGCTGATTGAGTTTGTCTGCCACCTCAGCGGGTGGCTTGCCTTTGTCCAGAAGAAGTTCGCGGGTAATACCGTGAACAGCCTGCGCCGATTCGTCCCAATGGGTCCACTCATCGGCGGGCCGGATAATGTTACAGAAGCTCTTTTGGTCAGGCAGCACAATGCCGATCTCTATAGGGTAGCTATACCGCCCAAATCCCGATGCTTCGATGTCAATAATGGCTGGCAACATGGTGTTTTTATTTCTTCTACGTAATAACCTTATCGGCAGCCTGTCAGAATTGTGAAGGAGTTATTGAATCACTCACCGTGAGTCTGACATGTTCTACAGATATAGCAGGTCTGAGAGGAGTGTTTTATTTTTTCTATCGGTTGACCGCACCGGTAGCAGGGAAGGCCGTTTCGCCTGAACACATAAAAGCGGGCCTGTTCAAACGGTGTGCCCTGCTCTATGAGGTGCTTCGCCAATGAGATGTCGTTGGTTATTCCTGAGCTTGTATAGGATTGCCTGGTAAGGGTGAGTAGTGATTGTGCCAACCGTTCAAGTTGTTGGTCAGAGCAGTCGACAGGCCTGAGCGTTGGTGACAGTTGCGCATCAAAAAGTGTCTCGCACCTGAGGTAGTTGCCAAGCCCGGCCAGACAGGTCTGATCGGTCAATAGATAACCCAGTTGCCGTTTTCTGAATGAAATACCCATGAGCTGTTGTATTATCTGCTCGGTCGCTGTTGAGGTGTGCAGTACATCTGGCCCCAGCTTGCTGAGAAAGGGGTGCTGTTTTAGCAACTGGGGCGTCAGTAATTCAATCGTTGAGGCACTGTAGAGCAGGGCGGCCGTCTGTTCTGTTCTGAATGCTGCCCGAAGTTTTCGGTCTGTCCTTGGGTTGAGGTCGGCATCACCCACGTACCACCGCCCATACAGCTGGTTATGAGTATAGAGCGTCATGCCGTTGTCAAAACGGGTCAGCATGGCCTTGCCCCAGGTATCAACAGAGCTAACACAGTGACCCTCTAGTGGTTTGGCGCAGGCTGTTAAATGATCCAGTCCAAACGCCACCTGAATAAGTCTTCTCCCCTGTAAGGCGTGCTGAACCTGATCGGCTGCACGACGAATTTCAGGCCCTTCTGGCATGGGGGCTGTTCCTATGATGCGGTGAGGTTTTTATGTATCTGATCAATCTCATTGAGCAACTGCTGAATGTCATCCATTGTGGTAAGTGGGTTCATAAATACCAGCCTTAACCAGCGTACACCACGATAGAGGGTAGACGAGATGTAGTAGTCGCCCTGTTCTAGGAGTTGCCGCCGGATCTCAAGCTGCTGGATGTCATCTTTACCCCGTCGAAAACAGACAATGTTGGTCTCGGGGCTGATCGCGACTTCAAACCCGGGCCTGTGCTGAATGATCTCTGCCGCAGCGCGGGCCCTTTCAACCAGCCCTTCGACATGGGCGGCCAGACCGGCTTCGCCCATAGCAGCAACGGTCATGAAAAGCCGCAGGCCGAGTCCGGCCTTGGTACACTCTACGGTGCGGGATATGAAGTCAAAGCCGGGTTGATCTTTGGCGTGCAGCAGGTAACTCGCCTCTTGCTCAAAGGCGTGATCAAGATGGCGATGGTCTCTCACCAGAACCGCTGCACATACGGTCGGGGTACACATCATCTTATGGGCATCCCATACCACGGAGTCGGCAAGATCAATCCCGTTCAACAGGTGGCGCAGTTGTGCAGAGACCAATGCACCGCCTCCGTGTGCGGCATCCACATGCAGCCAGATACCCTGTCTTTTGCAGATAGCTGCGATCTCGGTCAGTGGGTCATACAAACCGGCCGCTGT
>JAPHUG010000220.1 GCA_026197195.1 Sedimenticola sp. | reverse complement strand
TGAGGAGGCATTGAGTCCTGACTCCGCCAGCGCCTCCTTGACGGTGGCCACAAGATCACCCCGCTGCAGTTGTTGCCCGGATAGATTGACCGCGACGGTCCCTGCATCCAACCCAATATCCTGCCACTGTTTGATCTGCTGACAGGCGGTCTTTAATACCCAGGCTCCAATCGGCACAATCAAGCCCGTATCTTCAGCCAATGGAATAAAATTATCAGGCGGAACCAATCCCATCTCAGGGTGCATCCAACGAACCAGTGCCTCAGAACCGATCACTTTTCCATCAATAAGGGATAACTTCGGCTGGTAGTAGACTACAAACTGATTCAGCGCTATCGCTTGGCGAAGACTGTTTTCCAGCAGTACCCGTTTCACCGCTGAAGAGGTCATCTCTTCGGTATAGTATTGGTATCCGTTACGCCCCTGGGCCTTGGCCTGATACATCGCCGCATCGGCATTACGCAAGAGTGTCGCTGCCGTATCGCCATCATTGGGAAAGATACTGATACCAATACTGGCGGTAATATGGAGATTATGCTGCTCGACAATAAAGGGGGCATGAAGGCTTTGGGCCAGCTTGGCTGCCAGGTTGCCCGCTTTCTCCTCGCTGGGCAACTGCTCAAGCAAGACGGTGAATTCATCCCCCCCAAGACGAGCCACCGTATCTTCATCTCGTAACTGTTGCTTCAGACGCAGTGACACCTTTTGCAGTAAGGCGTCACCCACAGGATGTCCCAGGCTGTCATTAATGTTCTTAAACAGATCAAGATCGATGAAGAGAACCGCCAGGCACGTATCATCCCGTCGTGCACGCTCTAACGCATGATCCAGTCGCGCGGTAAACAACAGCCGATTGGGTAGTTCTGTTAACGGATCGTGATGAGCCAGATACTCCAGCTGATTCTCTGACTCTTTCACATCGCTGATATCGGAAAACACGGCCACATAGTTGGTCAGTTCACCCTGTTCATTCCTGACCGTACTGATCGTCTCCCACTCAGGATAGACCTCGCCATTCTTACGGCGATTCCAGATTTCACCCCGCCAGTAACCTATCTTGTTAATGGTCTCCCACATTTCGTCATAGAAGCTATCGAGGTGCTTTCCTGATTTGAGAATACTGGGATTTTTCCCACTGACTTCGGCTTCGGTATAGCCGGTAATTTCAGTAAAAGCATGGTTAACTGCTGTGATATGGCCCTGTGCGTCCGTAATCAACACCCCTTCCCGGGTGCTTTCAAAGACGGTGGCAGAGAGGCGCAGTCTCTCTTCCGAAAGCAGGCGTTCAGAGATATCCCTGATCAGGGCCTGTATGCCGCCATCTGGCAATGAGCGGGCGCTAACCTCAACCGGCAATACAGAGCCATCCCGACAGAGCATTTTACGTTGTAGAAGCAGTGAACCTCGTCGATGCACCTCTTGACGCTGCTGCTCAAAACCACTGCGCTCTGAGGGATGAATAAACTCATTTATCTGATGGTTTAAAAGGCCATCCACCGTATACCCGAGCATGACTTGGGCCGATCGGTTGCAGTCTGTAATGATGCCCTGCTCATTGGTTACCAATAGACCATCTGCAGCCTGCTCGATTAGTGTGCGATAGCGACTTTCACTTGACTTAAGCGCTCTCTGGGTGCGCATCCGCTCGGTAATATCCATCCGAATGATCAGCGTGCCCTGCTCCTGGGTGGGAAACTCCAGCACCTCTATCCAGCGATCACCTTTTACCTTCAACACAAACGGCCGCTTCTCCTTGTGCATTGTTAGCCGTTTTTCCACCCATTCATCAATCTCAGCCCCCTCCAGATCGACCAGACCCACTGCGGCCAGGGCATGATTTAGCTGACGAAAGGTAATCCCAGGCTTGAGGATTGAACCAATCTCCTTTACGGCATCCTTGTAGGCACTGTTACAGATAATCATGCGGTCATCACGATCAAACAGGATGACCCCGCCGGGTACACTCTCCATCGCATCGTGCAGTCGATCCTGCAGACGCCTCTCTGCACGCCGGGCTTCCACTTCATTGGTCAGGTTATAGCCAATACCGCGATACCCCTTGAAATGCCCCTCCTCATCAAACAGAGGGGTTCCGCTCACCCGTACAAAGATCACCTCACCATCGGGGCGCTTAAACTCATACTCAAAATCACGGAAGGCTTCATGGGCCTCGAGTTGTGCCAGATGTTCATCCCAGACACTCTTGTCATAGTTTGCTGTGATCAAGTCACGCCGACTCTTACCCAGTAAAAAGTCGGCTGGAACACCGATTGCCACCTCTATTCGATCAGAGAAATAGCTAAACCGTAAATCGGCATCCATCTCCCAAAACCAGTCCGATGCGACTTCAGCAAAATCCTTAAACCGTTTTCGCTCATCTAACACAGCCTTCTCGGTATGGCCTCGCTCCATTTCAGATGCAACGCGAGTAGCAAAGATTCGCAAGATCGATTCCACATACTGAGGATTGGCAATAGGCTGCTTAAAGAGCACGACCAACAAACCCAGGTTTTTCCCTTGCGAATCAATTAAGGGGGCTCCTGCATAACCTTCCACCTGACGATCAGACAGATCCCGATCTTTTGGAAACAGCTCGCTGACATGCTCGGGATAGATGCAGTATTCACCGGCCATGACCTCGACACAGGGCGTGTGTTCAAGGGTATAGGTAAATCCGGCACCCTCCCCCGTATTACTGAAGGTGGCAAGTGAGTGCACCCGCCCAGGGTCATTCTTATCCCGTGTGCCTATGAATGAGAAAAAGCCGCCAAGCGCCGGCGTCAGATGCTGCAGCAAGCGACTGAAAAAATCACTACCGCTATCGGCAGAGACGCCCTTGGCAATCTCCAGTATGGCATCCTGCTGTTGTCTCCGTGTTGTTACATCCTGTATCAGTGCCAGCACCCTTGGGGTCTTGTCATTAAACGGTATGACCGATGTTGAGATGCTGATGATCACCTGCTCCCCGTTGGCCCGCGTAATGGCCCACTCTTCACCACGCAGGTCATCACCTTCCTGCATGCGCGCCATGCGCTCTTTAGCCTGTCGCTGTATTTCCAGGTCAGGAGAGAGGCTTTGATACCAGCCTTTTTCATTAATCTCTTCGAGCGTGTAGCCGGTGATCTCCGCCATCCGGTCATTCCAGAGCGTGAACTGTAAGAACGGAAAATCATCACAGGAATAGCAGACACAGAGACCCTCAGCAGCCTTTTCAATCACCGCATGACGAAAGGCCGCATCTTTTCGGTGTTCATGCTCAAGTGCTTTTACGCCTGTCAGGTCGGAACCCACACCACGATAGCCCAGGAACTCACCGGAGAGTGAGTACTTAGCCTTACCCGTTAACCGAATCGTGCGCACACCGCCATCCGGCCGTTTCCAGTCAACTTCTACAGAGAGCGAGGGTTCATGTGCCTGCACTCTGGCCAGGTGCTGTTTCCACGCTTGAGAGGCATAATAGGCTTGCCCTGTATGGGCTTCTGAGCGAGTCATCCCCATCAACTCAACAGGTGAGATACCCAAAACATCTTCTACCCGCCCTGAGAGATAGACAAAACGCAAATCACTGTCCATCTCCCAGAACCAATCGGCCGCAACCTCTGCAAAATCACGAAAGCGCTCTTCACTCATACGCAGCGCATCTTCAAGCTCAACACGACCTGTTATATCAACAATGTTGACCAGCCATGGCTCAGTTTTTTCTTCGGGGACCTGGACCCTGACCAGGGCCTGGATATATTGACGGGTAAAACTATGCAGCGAGATCTCTATCTCAATCTTGTGCGAACCCTTTATATACTCAACCAGGGCTTTTTGGAACGCAGCAAAACTACTCTTGGGGAACAATCGATTGATTGGCCCCAGTAACTGATCTTCAGTATCAGCACAAAACAGCTCAACCGCGGCAGGATTGGCACGGGTAATAACCATTTTGGATGCTGCAATCGAAAGCAAATCAGGGTGGCGGGTAAACAGGTCGTCCGGATTGCACAAGGCGTCTGGATCAAGCGTATCCAGCCACTCCCTCAAGGCTGATATATCCTGCTCCAGGATTCCGACACCGGCCGATTGAAAAATACGACGGTACAGCGCCTCACTCGCCTGGGCCGCCTTCTCAAGCATTTTTCTCTCGGTAAAATCAAAAACCAGATTTATGGTTCCTGAAAGCTGGCCTTTTTCAAACAGGGGAGACGAGATAAACAACACCCATAATGAAGTACCATCCTTACAAACAAAGCGGAACTCGCGCTCCTCTTTGTGACCACCTTGACTGCGCTTGATACAGCTCTGCATCCTCCCTCTGGAAGCTCCATCAATGAAGTCCACCACCGAACGGCCCGACATCTCATTCTGGCTATAGCCCAACATGGAAGCCACACGCTGATTAACAAAAAGCGTACTTCCCTGAACATCCAATAACCACACACCTTCCAGTGTTGTCTCAATGATGTCTTTGTATTGTTCAAGCGAAAGGGCGGGTAATTGCAACCAGTTGTCCTCATTCTTCGTAGGGTTTGCAATCGATCCATAAATGATCGACTTACGAGGAAGTATAGTAACAAGCGTTGAAAATGATATTGATTTCTGTATGAATCGGACGATTCATACAGTCTTTAGGAGGGGTATTATTAAGTCGGAGAATTAATTACTGTTTAAACCGCAGATGAGTCGATCAAGACCAACCGCTTTAACACCTATGGATTAGGTGTCACGCCATATATAGCTTCGAATCATCTCAGTAGGGAATCCACGGTACTCTAAAAAACGCGCTCGCTTTGTCTGTGCCTTGAAATCATCCGGTGGTGAACAGCCAAACTTCTGCTTGCAGCAAACCCCAAGCAGTTCCAACCACTCGGTATCCTCTGCATCTAGCCAGTGCTCGATGAGGGCCGCTGAGATACCCCGCTCTTGTAATTCAAGGCGTATTCGAACCGGCCCAAAGCCCTTCTGTTTTCGTTGTTTAATATAGAGTTCAGTAAACCGCTCATCACTTTGATAACCACAGGACTCAAGCCAGTCGAGCACCTGCTCAAGCAAGTCACTCTCTACACAACGAGCAGACAGTTTGCGGCTGAGTTCAGATCGGCTATGTTCCCGGTTGGCAAGCAGGCGGATAGCCGCCTGCTCCAACTCGTTCCGTTCTGACACACTGGCATCATTCAACATCGTGGGGATGCCCAGCCCTTACTAGGCCTCTACCTCAGCCTCTTCCGTATCACTCTGTACAGCGGCCTTCGGGAAGGCCTGATCACGAATCTGCTGTTCCAGGTGCTGGGCAATATCAGGGTTCTCTTTCAGAAAATTGCGGACATTATCTTTACCCTGACCAATCCGATCGCCGTTGTAGCTATACCAGGCACCCGACTTATCAACCAGACCATACTGAACACCCAGATCAATCAATTCACCTTCACGTGAAATGCCTTCGCCATAAAGGATCTCAAAATTAACCTGCTTAAAGGGTGGTGCCACTTTATTTTTAACCACCTTGACCTTGGTCTCGTTGCCAATGACCTCATCGCCCTTCTTGATGGCGCCGGTACGGCGAATATCCAGCCGCACGGATGAGTAAAATTTCAGGGCATTACCACCCGTGGTAGTTTCAGGATTACCAAACATGACGCCGATCTTCATACGGATCTGGTTAATAAAAATAACCACACAGTTGGAGCGTTTTATGTTGGCCGTCAACTTGCGCAAAGCCTGTGACATTAAACGCGCCTGCAGACCGACATGGGTATCCCCCATGTCACCTTCGATC
>JAPHUG010000323.1 GCA_026197195.1 Sedimenticola sp. | reverse complement strand
TGGTGATTTTTCTGATGCCGGGCCCAGGCGTTTTCAATACCCTCCTCGTGTAGCATCAACAGGGCTTCATGCAGTCCATACAGGGCGTTGATGGGCGCGGTATGGTGATAGGCGCGTTTCGCACCGCCTCCCCAGTAACCCATAACGAGGTTCAAATCCAAAAACCAGCTCTGGACCCGCTGCTTGCGACCGCGGACCTTCTCCAGTGCCCGTTCGCTGAAGCTGATGGGTGAAAGGCCAGGGGTGCAGGAGAGGCATTTCTGGGTGCCAGAGTAGATGGCATCTATCTCCCATTCGTCCACTTTGATGGGCGTCCCGCCCAGTGAAGTGACGGCATCCACAATGGTCAGGCAGTCGTACTGGTGGGCCAGCTTGACCAGCGCTTGGGCATCAGTCTGGGCGCCGGTTGACGTCTCAGCATGTACGAAGGCAACGATACAGGCCTCTGGGTGGTCCTTCAGTGCCTGCTCCAGCTTGGCGGGATCGACCGCTTCGCCCCAGGTGTCTTCCACCATTACGGCGGTTCCACCACAACGCTCCACGTTCTCCTTCATGCGGCCACCGAAAACACCATTCTGGCAGACGATAACGGTATCGCCCGGCTCAACCAGGTTGGCAAAGCAGGTCTCCATGCCGGCTGAACCGGGAGCGGAGACGGGCATGGTGAGTTCATTCTTGGTCTGGAAGGCATATTGAAGCAGCGATTTCACCTCTTCCATCATCTGGATAAAGGCGGGGTCCAGGTGGCCAATAGTAGGTCTGGACATGGCTTCGAGAATACGCGGATGAACGTCAGAAGGGCCAGGGCCCATCAGGGTGCGAACCGGGGGGTTAAACGGGCTGTATTGCATAGTGGTAGTCCTGCTGATTATTGGATCTGTGAAAATATTCCTAAACTGAATACCGATGATTATCTGAGTGCCAGCCAGTGGCAATCCCTCATTCTAACCGAAACTGCAGCCGGGGTGTGCCTCAAAACCAGTCAAAGACAATGGATTTTTTGGGGATTAACTCATAGCGCGGGTCTGGGAGATCCACCAGTCAAACAGGTGGTCCGTCATCTGGCGCATGGCCGCCAGTTTGTCGTCGACATCCTCCAGCATCTCGCGGTGATCCTGTATGCCCTCTAGCGGTTTATCGACACAGGCTTCATAGCGTGCCACCCACTCCTCGATAATCTCGCCTGTCACTTCGGGGTGGAATTGAACGGCCAGGCAGCTTTTGTAGAGAAAACCCTGGTTTCCAGGTTGGTCGCCACTGAATAAAGGGGTGGCACCTGTTGGGAGGGTGAAACTCTCCTCGTGCCACTCAAAGGCATCGAATACATCGGGCAACTCAGCGCCGTTGAACAGTGGATGGCGCTGCCCTGTTATGGACACCGGGTGCCAGCCAATCTGCATGACGGACGAGGGGAAGACCTTGCCGCCAAAGGCCTTGCTGATGAGCTGGCCCCCGAAGCAGATACCAAATACCGGTATCTCACTTTCAACGCAGTCGTGTAGCAGGGCGATCTCCTGTTCGATCCAGGGCTGGTCGCTGTTCACACTGATAGGGGCGCCGAGCAGCACCAAACCAGAGAGTGCGTTGGATGAGGGGAGGGGGTCGCCCGACTCCATGCTGATACGTACATATGGAATCTCGCGTTTATCCAGGTAGTCACAAAGGTAGCCCGGGCGGCTGCAAGCGACGTGACTAATAATATAGAGAGGCTTCATGGTTTGCAGTGCTGTATCGATTGATCTGTGCCTTTAAGCTTGGGTGTGTAAAAGATTCACTTAGTTAGGTGATGATAACAACCTAGGCCGTGTGGGGGTATCTCAAGCGAAAGAGAATAGCTTGTTAACAAAACGCAGATAATGCCCCTTGTGTTGCTCACGATATAAAAGCGACTAAATTATTAAGTCAAATAACCTGTTTTATATGTGGTAAAACCCATGCTCGTTTGATTAAAAGTACATCAGTTTATTTAAATGATTGAATATTAATGGTTAGTCTCTAAATTCTCCGCGAACAGATTAACTTCACACTGAACATATCTCCATCCAAAAGATAACATTTCTCCGCTTTTCAGAAGGGGTTTACCTCTAGTTATCCCAGAATCTTCGTATGCCAACGGCTGTTTGAAGGCCTTGTGGTATGCCCAACATAAATTAATTGGTTGTTAAGTCGTTATGCATATCAATAAAAATATCAGTGTGATCAATGCCGCACTAGCGGTATCGCTAATGGTCTCTGGCGTTAACTCAAGTGCTGCTGATGCAGAGAGTGAGGGTAGTAGTGATGAGAGTGTTGAGCCTATAGATACTATCAGCGTCACCGCATCCCGCATTGCCCGTGGTACCAAAGAGGTACCCGCAGCAATCAATGTGATTGACTCCAAGCGTATTGATGCTGAGCAGATGAATAACATCAAGGATGCGATCAGGGGTACACCAGGAGTACTGATTGAGTCAAAGAATGGTGGCTATGACTCACGCCTGATTATCCGGGGCGCAGGGCAAAAGGCCAACTACGGTGTGCGAGAGATCATGGTGATACGTGATGGCGTGCCTATGACGGATCCTGACAGTTTTTCACGCTTTGATTTTATTGATACGCAGGATATCGAGCGTATAGAAATCACCAAAGGGCCTGGTTCATTATATGGCAGCGGATCATCTGGCGGCACAATTCAGATTATTTCTAAATCAGTTTTTGATGTAGATGGTAATCGGGTAAAGCTCGGTGTGGGTGAAGATGGACGGCAAAATCTGCATTTTCGGTATAGCGATGAGTTGAATGACAGTAACAGTATTTTGCTGACAGGCTCTCATCGAGCTGCCGATAACAGCTGGCGTGACTGGAATAACTATGATACTCAGCAGTTAAGTCTCAAACATGGTCTGATGCTGGACAGTGGAGCGACCTTGGAGACGGAGTTAAGCTATTCCCAGGCCGATATGCAGTTGCCTGGCTCAATTACCGAAAGTGAATTTGAAACTTACCGAAGCACCGGTGAGCAGCGTAATACCAGCAGCCAATGGCAACACAGCGGGCGTTATTCAACCATCTGGTTTTTTAACTCGCGCTATGAGCAGGAGTTTGGCGATCTCACGTTCAAGCCTCGTTTCTATTTCAACAGCTGGGATCACTATCATCCAGTTACCGGCGCGATTAATGATAACCCCGGTACCAATGTTTTTGGTACCGATCTTGAGTTTGCCTATAAGCACAATCTTTTGGGTGCTAGTACGCTGGTTGCGGGTGTTACTGCACGGATGGATAAAACGGATGAATCAAAAAAGTACCAGTATGCCGATGTAACAACAAATATGGCGGGGCAAATTCTGAATACCGATTCAGATAGAAAAGGCATTCTACTTTCCACAGAAAGTGCTACTAATACTCTATTTGGTGTATTCCTCCAGGAGACGGTACGACCCACCGAAAAACTGACTATCGATGCCGGGTTTCGTTTTGACCGTATGAACTTCGATATTGATGAAGTTGAATACGGTTCATACAACTGGGGTGCAAAGAGATACGTTATGAATCCGTCGGCTGTAACTACCAAAACAGATACGACCTTCAATCTTTTCTCTCCCAAATTGGGAGTCACATATGCGCTTAACAATACTTACAGCATCTACGGTATGGTTGCGCAGTCTGGACAAGTTCCGTCAGAGGCAGAGATACAAAGTAACACAAGCCTCGATGCCGCGATGGCGACTAATGTAGAAGTTGGTTTAAAAGCGAGGTCAAAGGCATGGAGTTTTGATTTGTCCCTTTACAGAACGACGGTAACTGATGAGATTGTATCGGTGCTCCAACCCGGAAATCAGAGTGAGTTCCAAAATGCCGGTGAAACCCTGAAAAAAGGGTTTGAACTGAGTAGCAAGATGGCTCTAGGTAAATATTTTTCACTGGGAGCTAACTATGCCTACAGTGATTATACGTACAAGGATTTTAGCGAACTTGTGAGGATAATGGGCGTCCTCACTCCCCGGGACCGCACAGGCAACCAGACTCCCTTTGTGCCAAACCACCAATACAGCCTGAGTCTTGACTATGATCACCCGTCCGGTTTTATGGCGCGTATCCAGGCTGACACTTGGGGTAGCTACTACATGGATAGTGCCAATACCGAGAAATATGACGGATATGATTTCCTCACCAGTCTGATGCTGGGTTATGCATCAGGGCCACATAAAGTTTCGT
>JAPHUG010000253.1 GCA_026197195.1 Sedimenticola sp. | reverse complement strand
CCGGGATCATGTTGGCCGGGCAGCATATAGGTGTTGGTCATGCGCGGTAGGGGCAGGTGGGCATAGGATTCACGCCGCCCGTTACCCGTCGAGAGGGTGCCCATCAGATGGGCGTTATGCTTGTCCTGCATATAGGCCTTGAGCAGACCATCCTCGATCAGGGTGGTGCATTCTGAAGGGGTGCCCTCATCATCGATGGTGAGCGAACCCCGGCGCCCGGGTAGGGTGCCGTCATCTACAACGGTACAGCCGGAAGCGGCTACCTTTTCACCGATACGCCCAGCGAAGGCGGAGGTGCCTTTGCGGTTGAAATCGCCTTCGAGCCCATGGCCGATCGCTTCATGCAGCAATATTCCAGGCCAGCCTGAGCCCAATACGACGGTCATGGTCCCGGCGGGAGCGGCTTCGGCCTCCAGGTTGACCAGGGCCTGCCGTACCGCCTCCCGGGCGTACTCCAGGGCGCGATCCTCATCAATAAAAAACTGGAATCCCTGTCGGGCACCCCCGCCACTGGATCCCTGTTCACGGCGCCCATCGGCTTCAACAATGACGTGGACATTACAGCGAACCAGGGGGCGTACATCACCGGAGAGCGTGCCATCACTGGCGGCAATCATCACCACATCGTGTGCCGATACCAGGCTGGCGATGACCTGCTGAACCCGTGGGTCCTGTTTTCGGGCCTCGGCATCCAGCTTGCGCAGGAGTGCGATCTTCTCCTCTTCGGACATCGTCTCCAGGGGATTGATCGGGGCGTAGAGCGGCTGGGGCGGCGTGGTGCGGCTGAGGCGTGTCTTTCCGTCGGCTCCGGCCCGGGCAATAGCGCGGGCGGTTCGGCCGGCTTCCAGCAGGCTGGGCAGTGCGATCTCATCGGTGTAGGCAAAGCCGGTCTTTTCACCGCTGATGGCGCGTACGCCGACACCCTGCTCAATGTTGTAGTTGCCATCCCGGATAATGCCATCTTCCAAAACCCAGGATTCGAGTCGACTGGCCTGGAAATAGAGGTCTGCGGTATCAATCTGTGAGGTGAGCAGTTGATCCATGACGCGATCAAGATCCTGGTCACTGAGCGATGCCGGAGCCAGCAGGGTGTTGCGTGCGATTTCTATGGTGTCTGACATGCGGATAATCAATGTTCCTGGGTTGGTATGGCATCTGGCCGTAGTCTCTCACGGCCAGATGCGGAAGCCATAACTCGAAATAGGCTCTCTTAGTGTAGCGCTATTAGGGTAGACAGCGTACAGGCCCTAGAGTTTTCGGTGATCGATCGTTGGGAAATTACGTCGCAAGGAGGCCAGGTAGCCGAGGTCGAGTTTGCAACTGACTGAACCGGTTCCTCTGGGGACCTGGGAGAGGATATTGCCCCAGGGGTCGACAATCATGCTGTGACCATGGGTCTCTCTGCCGTTGATATGAAACCCGCCCTGTGCGGCGGCTACCACATAGGAGAGGTTTTCGATGGCCCGAGCCCTGACCAGGGTGTCCCAGTGGGCCTTGCCGGTAATGGCCGTAAAGGAGGAGGGCATGCAGGCAATCTCCATTCCCTTATCCAGCAGCTTACGGAAGAGTTCCGGAAAGCGCAGGTCATAGCAGACTGCGATACCCAGCCGACCAAATGGCGAATCAAGTACCACGATCTCATCACCTGGCTCGATGGTTTCTGATTCGACATAGCGCTCGTTGGCCTCCACCAGATTGACATCAAACAGGTGGATCTTGTCATAGCGACCAATACGCTGACCCTTATCGTTATAGACAATACAGGCGGCGCGCACCTTGCTGTTGTCGTGGGCCTCGAGCGGAATGGTGCCGCCGACAACCCAGATTTCATGCCGTTTGGCCAGCTGGCTCAGGAACTCCTGCAGCGGTCCGTCGTGGTCGACTTCCCGGAGGGCGCATAGGTCGCGATCCTGCTTGCCCATAAAGGCGAAGTTTTCAGGCAGAACCACCAGGCCTGATCCATTATCAACCGCCTCAGTGACCAGGCGTTCGACTTCGAGTAGATTGGCGCTGACGTTGGGGCCGGTCGCCATTTGAATGGCGGATATTCTTGATCTCTCTTTACTCATGGTTGAAGCGGAAGTCCTCTGTTATCCAGAAACACCAAGCTACGGGCTCTGTTTTTTTTGAGCATAGCATTAACCCTACCATCGACCAAGCATAGGGCCGGGTCCAGTTTTACTGGTCGGGCGAGGTCTGCTGATAGGTCGGGCCGGTCGGTTTCAGTTTTTCAAGCAGTCGGGAGAAAAACCGGGAAGGCTTTTTCTCTGTCTTTGCTGCTTCCTCGGCAGGTGGGTCGGTCGCTTCGGATGGGGCAGGTGTTTCGTTGGTCTCTGGTGTATCCACCGCCTCCATTTCCAGGTCTATCGTCGGATCCGGTTCTGCTGATTCGGTTTCCGCTGTCGGGCTGGTTGAGGGGCCCTGCAGCTGTTCGGCGGTTTCCCGACCCTTAGGGGTCAGAACCGGGTTGTCCCAGGAACCGGTTGCCAGGTATTGCAGCTGAGTCACTTTATCGAAGGAGTCACCCACCAGTTGTTGCGCCAGGAAGAGCGCGGCACCCACCGCAGGGCCACCGGCAATGGCTCCGGCGATGGGTATGCTGGAGGAGATTTTGGGCGTTATGCTGATGAGAGAATCAAAGTCTTCATCACCCAGGCCGATGCGTCCTGACAGCTCAATATTGGCGGAGGGGCCTTTCATCTGAAAGTCGTTGGTATAGGCATCTCCGCTGTCTAGCAGGAAGTTGCCGGTAATGGCATCGAAGGCGAAACCCTTTTTGAAAATATCGCTGAAATCAAGCGTCAGTCTGCGCTTGAGCGCACCTAGATTGAACAGGCCAAACAGGCGGCCTACGCCGGGATCGACTTTCAGGAAGCGCCCCTTACTCACCTGCAAGCCGACCTGGCCGTTCAGAATCTTGCTACTGACATCCAGGGGGCTGCCAGCCCAGTTCAGGCGGCTGTCGATCTCAACCGAGGCATCTCGCAGATTGTCTGAAAACTTGAGATCCTTCAGAACAGCGCCGAGATCACGACTGGATAGTGCCAGATCAACCCGGGTGTTTGGGTTTCCGTCAGGCTGTTTGAGCCAGCTGCCTGTGGCAGATAGAACAATACGATCAGAGTTAAGTGATGCCGTTTGCAGCTCTAGCCCATCGTCCCGTTTTTGGGTAATGACCTGCAGGGTGCCGAACGGTTTTTCGTTTATGGTGACCGTGTCTGCGGTGAGCTCAAGTGCCGGAAGCTGGGTCGGGTCGAGGGGGTTGCCGCTTGCCTTGACCTCAGTTTGCGGTTGATCCAGCAGTGAATCATCAACCGTCAGGTTGAGCTGTTTCAGGTTCAGGCGTATGGGCTCCTTCTGGAGATCAATGGGCAGCACCAGGGTCCCGTTGAAGCGGTTACTGCTGTAGCGCCCCTGCCACGAGGTCTGGTTTTTATCCAGTTCGAGCAAGAAATCACTCACAGCCAACGCGTTGAGCGAAAGCTTATCGGCTGACACGCTGATCTGCTGGATACCCGGCACCTCCTCTCCAGTCTCTCCGGTGCCTCGGCTGAGCAGGCTGAGCCAGGGGTCAAGTTGGATCTGCTTCATCTTTATCCGCAGATCGGTGGCCTTATCAGGGGAGAGGGGGTAGAGAAGGCCGCCCTCGGCCCAGTCACTGATAATCGTGCATTCCCAGTGGGTCTCGCCACGATCAAGCAGCAGACGGGTTTCACCAGATCGCTTTTCATCCAGTTGAATCTGGCCAATCTCCAATGAAACACGGTTAACAGGGGGTAGGCTGGTGGTCTCAGTAGAACGCTCTTTGGGCTGGACCCAGGGATTCAGGTCCAGGTGGTTAATGCGTCCTGAAATCTCCGTGCCTGCCCTTTGTGGCAGCACGGCCTCCGCTCCTCCCAATGTTACCCCGACGTGGGTTAGTTGCGGTGTTTTGGACGCCTGCTTGTTGACGGCCAGGGCCAGTTTGATTTGGTCGTTATAGTGGATATCGAAGCGCTGAATCGGGCTGCGCTCTATCCTGGATGTGAGCTGAAACGGCCACGCCTCGCTGGCTGTTTTCCCCAAGGGGGGCGGAAGCTTGATTTGGGTGCCCGTCAGGTCTGAGGTTACCCGCATCGGAACGGGGGCATTGGGGCCAGCGGAGAGGTGCGGTATATCCAGGTCCAGTGTCCAGCGGCTTTGACCCGACAGGGTCTTCTCGATCGCCTGTTTGGGTAGCTGGGCCTGCCACTGTTTGCTGGAGACCCGTGCCTGGGCGCTGATGCGGGTTGCCTGGGCATTGTTTTCGGGGGTTGAGACATCCACCTTGAGCGGGATTCCCAGAGCATTACCTGTTATGCCGGAGGCGAAGATGTGGTCCTGATCAAACTGTAAATCACCGACAATCTCTCCTATCGCCAGTTCCCAGTCTGCCAGATGCAGCGTGGCATGTTGAAAGCCCAGCTTGCCATCCAGTTTGAAGGGGGAGCCGTCATCAATCGGCAGGCTGAACGCGAGATCAAGCTGTGCCGCCCCTTCACCTTTCAGGCCGTTAACCAGGGGGCCGAAGTCTTCCTTTAGGGGAGAATCGGTCAACAGTCGTAGATTATCCTGAAAGGGACCCTTGACCTGCCCCTTCAGGGTAAGGGGGGAGGTGAGGGCGAGGTCACTGATGCGGGCATGCGCCGACTGCAGCTCACTATCAAGAATGGTTCCGCCGCTTGCCCAGGTATCAAAACTGTTATTCAGGAAGCGCACATCGGCCGTCAGCTGCTTCAGGGCGGGCCACTCAGGCCAGTAGTCGAGTTTGAGGTTTTCGACATTGAAGAAGACCTCAAAACGGCCGGTGTGGGTGGTGTCGAACGGGAAATCCCTCAGCGGCCCCCGGACCACAACGCTGCCCTCGGTCACATGACCTTCACCGATACTGCGGTCCAGCCAGGCGACCACATTTTCCCCCATGATCCCCGCCGGCAGATAGCGATGGGTGGTCAGTGCATCGCCGTCCCAGTAATCGGTCTGCAGATCCAGAAACAGCGGTGCTTCGTCTGATTGTGGAATCACCATACGCATCCGGGAGACGGTGTGGATGTCATCATTCTCAGCGAACAGCTGATCTGTTTGGAGTTGGATGTCTCCGTTCAGGTCTCGCTTCCAGGCGAGTTCGCCGATTACCTTTTTGAGTTGTAGCGGATCTCTGAACAGGCCTGAAAAATCGACTTCAACATCCTGGGCATTGAGTGCCAGGGTCCCCTGTTCTGGCCCCGCCCAGAAGGAGAGCGGTAAATTGCGGATGCCCGGTATACCCTCTGCCGGCTTTGAGTTGAACGCCGATATAGAGCCGCTGGCGGCCCAGTTGATGGCGTCACCTTGCGGGGTGTATTGGATTTTCAGATTGTCCAGGCTACCCCGGGCCTGCATAGCCTTGAGGCTCTTCTCGATGGGGCCACCCAGTCCTGGAAACAGGGTGCTGATGGCGTGCATATCTTCGAGGCGAAAACGACTGCTCCCTGCCCGAATATGCCAGTCGCCTGCAGGCGTTTTTCTGGCCACAACACCCATGGCGGCTTTGGGCCAGGCAGAGCCTTCACGCTGGATCTGGAGATCCGCCAGATCCATCTGCCAACCGTTTTCAATGCGTTGAATCCTGACGGCCCCTGAAACCCGGTCCAGCGCCAGACGACTGGCCGGTTGGTCGGTCTCGGTTGACTGTCGGGAAATGGCGACCTGATCCCACTCAGTGGTTCCTTCAAGGCTCACCAGGCCATCCTGGTTCCACTCACCCCACAGCATTACATCCGCCTGGTTATTGCTGAAGCGGTAATCCTTGGCAATACGCCGGTTCAGCAAGAAGGCCAGGTCGATACCTCTGCTCTGCATAAAGCTGCGGGCCTGCCAGGTTTGCATACGATCAAGCTGGCCTTTCATATCGATGGATAGCTCAATCGTACCCTTCTGTTTGCCGGGGAGGGTGATGCGGCCATTCAACTGGTGCCGGGTGCCGCCATTGCGTAGTTTCAGGTCCACATCGGAGAGCTTGAGTGGGGGGGTATCAGAGGTGAGATCATCCCAGATGATCTCTCCCTTGATCAGCTGTAAATGGGTCGGCAGCAGGAAAGCCGAGCTGCTGTCATTGGGCTCAAGCTCATTGAACTGGTCCAGGTTGCCAATCGTTATGGCGCCACTCTTTTGTCGGGTTATGCGGAGGCGTGGTGAGATAAATGAGACTTTTCGAACGACCGGTTTTAGCTGGCGCAGGGAATCAATCAGACCTAAGGCTATTCTGACCTCTTTGAGGTAGAGCGTTGCCTTTTGGGTTTTTTTATTGATCAGCTGTAAGTCATAAAAGACCAGCTCGGGCCCCAGTCCCCGCCAGTCTCCTTTGAGCTGTCCAATGGTGACCGGCTGCCCCAGCAGCTGGCTGGCCCACTGTTCTACATCGGTCCGGTATTCGGCGGCCCATGGCACCAGCAGCCGGCCTGCTATGATCAGTAATCCAGACAGAATGATCAGCAGAATCAGAGACCGGCGAACGGTTCTGACAGAGAAGTGGTAGAGACGCTTCATACGCCTAGATTAGCACCACATCATAGTGCTCTTGTGTATAGAGCGTCTCAGCCTGCAGACGTATGGTCTTGCCGATAAAGCTACCCAATTCTGCCAGGGTCGCCGACTCTTCATCCTGCAGCCGGTCCACCACCTCCTGGGAGGCGAGCACCAGCAGTGACTCGACATCAAATTGCCGGGCTTCCCGGAGTATCTCCCGGAAGATCTCATAGCAGGTGGTCTCGGCCGTTTTCAGGGAGCCACGGCCACCGCAGCAGGGACAGGGTTCGCAGAGGATATGTTCCAGTGATTCGCGGGTGCGCTTTCGGGTCATCTCCACCAGTCCCAGGCTGGAGACCTCGGTGATATGGGTCTTGGCGTGATCCCTGGCGAGGCACTTTTCCAAGGCACGCAATACCTGCCGCTTATGCTCATCTTCCGTCATATCGATAAAATCGATAATGATAATACCACCCAGGTTACGCAGTCGGAGTTGTCGGCAGATCGCCTGTGCTGCCTCCATGTTGGTCTTGAAGATCGTCTCTTCCTGATTTCGGTGGCCGACAAAGGCGCCGGTATTGACATCAATCGTGGTCATGGCCTCGGTTTGGTCAATAATCAGATAGCCGCCGGATTTGAGTGTGACCTTTTGGTCCAGTGCCTTCTGGATCTCATCTTCAACGCCATAGAGATCAAATATCGGCCGCTCCCCAGGATAGTATTCGATCTTTACTGGGCTGTCCGGGATCAGCTTTTCAGCAAACTGGGTCAGGCGCTGCCAGTTCTCACGGGAGTCAATGCGCAGTCGCTCCACATCGTCATTAATCAGGTCCCGGAGTGAGCGCAGATAGAGCGGCAGGTCTTCGTGGATCAGCTCCTTGACGGCGGCTGTCTGCAGGCGATCCTGGATGGCGTGCCAGAGTCGGGTGAGGAATCGGATATCGGACTTCAGGGTCTCATCGTCCACGCCTTCAGCGGCGGTACGGAGTATAAAGTTGCCACTGAGTGAGGAGTCACCAAAGAAACCCGTGACGATATCCCGCAGCCGGTTGCGCTCCTCCTCATCTTCTATCTTCTGCGACACCCCCAGATTGGTCAGTTCCGGCATGAATACCAGATAGCGGGAGGGGATGGATATATGGGTGGTGAGTCGGGCACCCTTGGTCCCTAACGGGTCTTTCACCACCTGGACAATGACCTCGGCCCCTTCACGCACCAGCTCATTAATCGTTTCATTGCTGTCAGAATTGCCGCTGCTGATATCAGAGGCGTGCAGAAAGGCGGCGCGTTCCAGACCAATATCGACAAAGGCCGCCTGCATGCCGGGTAGTACCCGGCAGATCTTGCCCTTGTAGATATTGCCAACCAGACCGCGACGCTGTGCGCGCTCGATGATGATCTCTTGAACTACACCGTTCTCTATCACCGCCACCCGGGTTTCAGGGGGGGTTACATTAACCAGTATCTCTTCACTCATAGGTTATCTCTATCTACTCCGAGCGGGGTTATGCCTGCTCGATGTAAAAGCTCAGCGGTTTCAAATAGGGGGAGCCCCATAACACCTGAGAAGCTGCCATCCAATCCGGATATAAACAGGGCGCCCAGTCCCTGAATACCGTATCCGCCTGCTTTATCGGCGGGCTCGCCACTCTGCCAGTAGGCGATGGCCTCTTTCTGTGAGACCGCCCTGAAGGTAACATGACTGACACTGAGTCGAGTCGCTTCCTGCGGGCCAATCAGGGCAACGCCGGTCAGCACCTTGTGGGTGGTGTCAGAGAGCTGGGCCATCATGGCGACGGCCTCATTCTGATCTTTCGGTTTACCCAGAATCTGTTGATTAACAACCACCGCTGTATCCGCCCCCAGCACCGGCATCGGCGTCAGAGATTCCACTCGATGATGACCGGCTCTGGCCTTCTCCAGTGCCATGCGGATAACATATTCCGCAGGCGCCTCACGCTCACGTGGCGTCTCATCCACATTCACCCCGATTACGGTGTGGTGGACCCCGATTTGAGTCAGGAGTTCACGACGACGCGGTGAATTTGAGGCGAGATAGATCTGCGGCTGCATGGTTAGCCTGTACTTATCGGGTTATAAAAAAAATGAAACGGATTGTTGCGTCAGCTGTGCGTAAAAAATGTCGTTATTATTGATCGTCTGGTCAGTCTGCAAGTGACTTCGCCCAGGGTCGATCTTAGGTATTAACCCTACACCAGTGTGCATCTGAAAGACAGTGGAGAATGGCGTGTCTGAGGCGGCGGTACGGTTTTTACCCGCTGCTTGTTGGACCACACACTAGGCCCGGTGGTAGGGGTGGTTTCTTAGTAGGCTCCAGGCGCGATAGAGCTGTTCAGAGACAATAACACGCACCAGGGGGTGAGGCAGGGTGAGGGCGGAGAGCGACCAGCGGCTCTCGGCCTGTTGTTGGCAGGCTTCGGCCAGGCCCTCTGGACCACCCACCAGTAAGGCAATATCACGACCATCGCCCATCCAGTGGCCTAGCTGGTCCGAGAGTTGTTCCGTGCTCCAGGACTTGCCAAGGACATCCAGTGCCACGACGCGGCACCCCTTGGGAATGGCCTTGAGCATGCGCTCGCCTTCATCCCGCAGGGTGCGTTTGATGTCGGCGCTTTTACCGCGATGGCCCGGTGCAATTTCAATCAGGTTGAGACTGCACTCGGCCGGTAACCGCTTGGCGTACTCCTGGTAACCCTCCTGGACCCAGCGCGGCATTTTGTTTCCTACGGTTATCAGGTGAATAATCATGCCGGGTGCAGGTGGCCCATTGGCCTGCCCATTGTCTGGATTTCGGGTGCTGGCTACCCTACCAATCAGACGGGGCTTATGCAATCCGTGGGTTCAGCAGGGACCGGAATTAGTCATCCAGCGTGTTAATACCAAAGACGATCATAAAGAACCAGATGACCCTACGGGGTTGTACCAGGAACCAGCCGATGATCGGGGTGATGCCCAGTAGAAAAAAAGGGGGGGTGTAATAGGTCCTGGGTAGGATTATCAGGAGCAGTAACCAGATGGCCAGCCACAGAATGAACAGGGTACTGAGCCATTGAATGAGTTTGGATCGACTTTCCGGCAGCGACATTTAGGCTTTCCATGCATGCGTGTCAGTCCGGGGTTTGGGGACGTTATAATAGGGTTTGTCTTGCTCCTGGTGGGGCAGGAACCTGGTTCAGTATAGTGAATTAAAAGCCGTTTGTGTAGGCTATTTTACTCCATAGAGTGTCAGCATCTTCTGAAGCTCCTGTTGGACCTGTGCCCTGAGTGAACGGGGTCCCAACACTTCAACATCAGCCCCGTATTTCAGTATATCCATGACCAACTCCTCTGCCTGGCTATAGGGAATGTGCAGTTCATAACGGCCCTGTTCAGTCCAGTGCCCCTGTTGCTGTGGATGCCAGGTCTCCCGGGAGACCCAGCGGGCGCGAGTGGGATTGAATCGGAGGTGTGCAGTCTGGTTGGCCTGGCCCGAAAAAATGCCGTAAGAGGTTGAGGTGTGAAGGTCCAACGCCTCATGACTGATATCCTGAGCCGGCTGGTCGAGTACAACCGCTCCCTGCAGGGCGTCCAAGGCAAAGGTGCGCAGTGCGTTGCGCAGGTGACAAAAGGCGTCCAGATACCAGTTGTCGCGGTAGTAGGTAAGCCGTTGGGGGGAGAGGATGCGTTCTGTGGTTGTGCCGGAGGATCGCTGGTAATAGTTCACTCGTAAACGGTTACGTTGTGCAACGGCAGAACTGACACGCTGGAAATGCTCGCCCACGGGGCGTGATGCGGCACGCAGTATACGAATGCGCTGAGACAGGTCGCTACCCCCCGGTTCCTGCGCTTTCAGCAGTGCCTCGATACGGGTTTTCAGTGGGGCAAGTTGTTGTTCAAGCAGTCCCGGTTGCACCTGTTGCAGGAGTTGCTGAACGCTCAGGAGGGCGTGTAGTTCTGAGCTGTTAAACCAGACGCCAGGCAGTTCATACATGGCACCGTCAGCGTGATCATAGAAGTACCCGTTCAGTTCCCGGTCATACTTGATCGGGGCATTCAGATAGAGCCGCATGGCATCAATGATGCGCTTTGCTGTGGCGCGGGAACACTCCAGCTCCTGCTCTATTCGCAACCTGGAGACCGGGTAGCGGGCGGCACTAAGCAGTTTATGCAGATCAAAAATGCGATCGAATCGGTCCATCGACTAGGCCAGGGCGTTCAGTTAAGGTCAGAAGGGGGCCGTTAATGCAGTTTGGCGCTCTGGCTACTGCTGTCCGGTGTGTCCATCTCCCACAAGCGTTCAAGCTGATAAAAATCCCGCACCTTGGTCTGCATGACGTGGAGTACCACACCGTTGAGATCGACCAGTACCCATTCACCCTCTTTGAGTCCTTCCGTGCCAAGGGGTGTTTCGCCGGCCTCTTTTGCCTGGAAGGCTACGGTCTCAGCAATGGAGGTCACATGTCGATTGGAGGTGCCGCTGGCGAGGATCATAAGATCGGTAATGCTGGTTTTGCCTCTGACATCCAGGACTTTTACGTCCAGGGCTTTCATGTCGTCGAGTGTTTTTAAGATGAGGTCGCGAAGTTCGTCTGTCTGCATATCTCTCTGCGCTGTGATGGATAAAAGTGACTACAGTGGTAATTTTATATTAAAAATGGGCAATCCACAGAAATTTAGCTCGACTGATAGAGCTGCTGGTCAATAATCTGCTTTAAGACGGCATCCGGGAGCAGGTAGCGAGGGGAGAGCCCCTGCCTCAGCATCTGCCGGATTCGGGTGGCGGATATTTCCAGCTGGGTAACGGCGAGTGGCAGCACCAGCCCCGCCTCTTTTGTCAGTAAATCGGCGGACTGGTGGGTGATACGGTCATGGTAGTGCAGCGGGTCTGGCTCCCCCGGGCGTTGCATCACCACCAGGTGGGCAAGCTGCAGAATCAGCTCGGGTTTATGCCAGTTCGGGAAGCCGTTGAAGGCATCACTGCCCAGGATCAGGCAGAGGGTTTCATCCGGTGTCTCTTGCTTGATGGAGCGCAGCGTATCCAGGGTGTAGGTTTTACCTCCCCGTAAGATCTCTCGCTGATCAATGACCAGACCGGGCTCGTCTGCCACGGCGGTCTGCAATAGGGCCAGGCGCTGTTCAGGGGAGCAACTTGGAGCGGTTCGGTGTGGTGGATCGGCGAGCGGGATCAGGCGTATCTCGGAGAGCGCAAGCGCCTGCTGAACATCCAGAGCGGTTCGCAGATGTCCATAATGAATCGGGTCGAATGTGCCGCCTAGCAGGCCGATCATGATGTAACCAAGCGCCCCCTGCCAGGCAGGGGGGCTTGTTCAGGTGCGTATGTGGCCATCGCCCAGCACGATATATTTTACCGAGGTCAGGCCTTCGAGGCCGACCGGTCCACGGGCATGAAACTTATCCGTGGAGATGCCGATTTCGGCCCCCAGGCCATACTCAAAGCCATCGGCAAAGCGGGTGGAGGCGTTCACCATCACCGAACTGGAGTCGACCTCCGCCAGGAATCGGCGTGCCCGGGTATAGTTTTCGGTGACAATGGACTCCGTATGTCCAGAGCTGTGCTGATTGATATGGTCAATCGCCTCGTCCATATCTTTCACGATACGAATCGAGAGAATCGGTCCCAGATACTCCGTATCCCAATCATCATCCGTTGCGGGCAGGCAATTTTCCAGTTGGGCGCAGGTGGCCGGACAGCCGCGTAGTTCGACCTCATGTTCAGCAAATGCCGCACCCAGCATGGGAAGGATATCTTCAGCTATGGCCTCGGCCACCAACAGCGTTTCCATGGTGTTGCAGGTGCCGTAGCGCTGGGTTTTGGCATTGATGGCGATGTCGAAGGCCTTGCCATTATCTGCCTGGTCATCAATGTAGACGTGGCAGATACCGTCAAGATGCTTGATGACGGGAACGCGCGCGTCATTGGCTATACGTTCGATCAACCCCTTGCCGCCGCGGGGGATAATCACGTCAATCGACTCGGGCATGGTGATCATGGCCCCGACCGCCGCCCGGTCAGTTGTGGCGATGACCTGCACACAGTCGGCAGGCAGTCCACTCTTCTCCAGACCGCGCTGTATACTGGCGGCAATCGCCTGGTTTGAGTGGAAGGCTTCGGAGCCGCCACGCAACACCGTGGCGTTACCGGATTTTAGGCAAAGCGCAGCCGCATCAGCCGTCACATTGGGGCGGGATTCATAGATAATGCCCACCACGCCCAGCGGCACCCGCATCCGTCCGACCTGAATGCCGGTGGGGCGGTATTTCATGTCAAAGATTTCACCGATCGGGTCGCTGAGGGCGATGATCTGCTGGATACCTTCAATCATGCTGTCGATACGATCCGGTGTCAGTTCCAGGCGATCCAGCAGTGCGGCATCCAGGCCTTTTTCTCGGCCGGCCGCAAGATCCCGCAGATTTTCGCTGATCAGAGACTCCCGGTTGGCCGCCAGGTCCTCAGCAATGGCCTGCAGGGCGGCGTTTTTGTCTCCAGCGGAGGCGGCCGCCAGGCGGCGGGAAGCGGCGCGGGCGCGTTGGCCAAGCTCGGCCATGTAACGGGTAATGTCGACTGTTTCGCTGGACATGTTGGTTCCGGTGATATTCTGAATACTGACTCTAATAGGGGAGTCTAACAAATTGTTTCGGGATTGGGGGAGACAATCTGACGCAGCGGATCACTCGCTAAGGAGCGGGGCACCAGCCATCCGCGTGCAGATCTGTTGCAACTGCAGCCACGGGTCTTGCCGGCTTTGGCCTTTAATGGCGCGGTCTGTCTGGCAACAGCGTTGCAGCAGGTTTTGCCATTGAGGCAGGTTCAAACGTTGCAGGCCTTTGGTGACCAGGGGCTTGCGTTTGTCCCAGACATCCCGAGCAGAGGCGACCACCTGTTGAGGTGAGCGCCCTTGTTCAACCTGTTGTGCCAGTGCGCAGAGCAGACGGATCTCCCGGGTCAGGGCCCAGAGTATGACGGGTGCTGCCGTGCCTTCCGCGCGCAGGCCATTCAGCATACGAATGCTACGCCCGATTCCACCTGACAGGGCGCTGTCGACCAGCCCGTAGATATCGTAACGGGCGCTGTCGGCAACCGACTCCTGTAGTTGCTCGATGTCGATAACGCCGGATCCAAACAGAAGCTGTAGTTTTTCGATCTCCTGTGCGGCAGCCAGCAGGTTGCCCTCGATGCGCTCCGCCAGGAGTGCGGCAACCTGGGGACCGGGTATCAGCCCGGCCTGTCGCATGCGTTGTTCGATCCAGGGCTGTAGGCGGCTCCCTTCAATAGGCCAGATCTGAATCAAGGCGCCTTTGGCTTCCAGCGCCCTAAGCCACTTGCTGCTGAGCTGACTTTTATCCAGCTTGGGCAGGGTGAGCAGCAGCAGGGTATCTTCCGGTGGGCGATTGGCATACTCGGCCAGTGCCTTACCCCCCTCACGACCGGGTTTGCCGGACGGGACCCGCAGATCTATGACCCGTTTTTCGGCGAACAGTGAAAGGTTGTTGGCCTCGGCGGTCAGTTCATTCCAATCAAACCGGGCCGTTGCATCCAGTATCTCCCGGCTGCTGTAGTCCTGAGCCCGGGCGGCATTACGCACGGCATCGGCCGCCTCATTG
>JAPHUG010000195.1 GCA_026197195.1 Sedimenticola sp. | reverse complement strand
CGTCAAGCGGTTAAAAAGTGCATTGAAAAACTGGATGGTGCGATGGGTCGCCTGGACAAGGCGAGCGATGCCAAGGCGCGTCTGTTTGCCAAAGATGCCTTAATGAAGATCGTCACCGCATCTGTGCGTTTGTTGCCCAGTGGCCATGAGTATTTTATTGAAGGTAACGACTCCATTCTTGAAGCCGGGCTCAAGGCCGGGCTCTATCTCGATTATGGCTGTACCAGCGGTAACTGTGGTGCCTGTAAGTGTAAGGTGGTGACCGGTGCGGTCAGAAAATTACGTCAGCATGACTATGTGCTGAGTGCCAGAGAACAGGAAGAAGGCTATGTTCTGGCCTGTTCCAATACCGCCATATCGGATCTGGTGATAGAGGCCTCCGAGGCAAGCCTGACCGAACAGCTACCCCATCAAGTGATCCGTGCCACTGTAAAGAAACTGGTGCAGGAGGGACCGGAATTAGTACGGGTGCATGTGCAAACCCCTCGTACCCACTCACTCCGTTTCAAGGCAGGTCAGCGGGTAAAGGTGACAACAGAAGATGACGTGTCAACCGAACTCTATATTGCCAGCTGTCCCTGTGACGGTCGCAACCTGCAGTTCCTGGTCTTCTCCGGAATCGGCTGTTCAATAGAACAACCTGTTTTCAGCGGGGAGCTGGCAAAACAGACGCTGGTCATTGAAGGACCAGAAGGGGACTTCCTGCTGCGTGAAGACTCTACCCGTCCGGTTGTCTTTGTTGCCAAGGGCGGTGGATTGGCACCGGTTAAAAGTCTGACAGAACAGGCCATCACCATTGATGATGCAGAAGACATCACCTTGATTCTCATTGGTGGCACACCACCCGATTCCTCACTGGAGAATCTCTGCCGTTCATGGAAAGATGCGCTGGATAATTTTGATTACCGCACTACAGAAGATGACATCTCCGCCATGGATCTACTCGCACAACTCACCATGGCCATTGAAGAGAACCCCAAAACACAGGTCTATCTGGCAGGTCCGAAAGAGTGGGTTAATGCTGTGAGTGTCGCAGCCGCACAGCAGGGTATAGATTCCTCGCGCTGGAGTATGGAGTCTGTTGGGTGTTGAGCGTTTTTATATAGCTGCGTTGCTATCGTCGATAGGTTTGTTGGTTCCCCGTTCACGATGTGCAGCGCGGGGTGGCGAACGCCTAATCGACAAGGTGCTTAGACAAGGTGTCGAAGTCGGTCAGGCCGACTCCGACACCTTAGTAAAAACCGTGTTAATCAAAACGGCTATACAGTCGAAACATCAACCCACCAACGACAAGGCCTGAACCGGCTGCCCAGTAGAGATCCGCTTGTGTCCATCCTGTATAGGCTGCCAGTCCACCAAGCAGGACTGCCATAATGGTTCCACTCAGCCACTGAGGTATTTTTCTCAGGAACCAGATGGTGCTAAATAAAGTAGCTCCATACATAAGAATGACATGCCAGATTTCAAAAGGAAGTATTCCTACTTTCCAAAGCAGTGCGAAGGTGATGGCAAAGCCTAGTATCAGGATTATAAGCTGGATAGCTTGAGGGTGTTCTTCACCGGAAAGAGTGGTTTGTTCGGAAGCAAGACGGTCTTTCACGCCATTGATGTAGTCAAAGGTTCCGGAGTCAGACTCCGTCGGCCCCAAACCTTTTCTTCCTGCGTTGTAATCTTCGTAGCTCATCATCTGCTCCATATGTTAGAGAACGAGTCAACATGAAAATATACGGGTTTTATCTACGCATGGTTGAACAGGACCCTAGCATAGTGCCTCATCTCGCTGGAATCAAAAACCGCAGTGGCGGTAACGTGCAAGCTATACTCAAGAACATTCAACTATTAAACGCTAGGTGGGCTTTAGAGGTGACTACTTTGTCTTTTCATTCAAGGGTACAATGTGTGATTAACTACCCCGGATTGGCATTTCCATGAACGATACGATTGATTACACCAATAACCCGCTGCACGGTGTAGGCTTAAAACGGCTGTTGATTGAGCTGGTTGAGCACTACGGTTTTGAATTGCTGTTTGCTTACCTCAACATCAACTGCTTCAAGACCAATCCGAGTATTGCGTCCAGTGTAAAGTTTCTGAAGAAAACGACCTGGGCCCGTGAAAAGGTTGAAGATTTCTATCTCTATCAATTCAAAAATCTGCCAAGGGCCTCTGCTGAACAGTTTGCGTTGTCACCACGGGATAGAATCATTCCGGACGAGCAGACGCCCGGTGAGCCTGCGGTATTGAGCCTGGAAGACGCCGAACGTTTACGGGAAAAACGGGTTAAAAGATCAGCCACAGGTGGTCCGGGTGCGGGGCCTCGTTCAGGTGCGGATAAACGTCGGGATTCAAAACGAACTGGACAGGCCGCAGAACGTTCCTCGAAAAGCAGGTCTTCCTCTCCAACGGCCCCGTCTACATCAACCGAAGGCACGATTGATCCCTGGGCAAAATGGAGAAAATAAATCACCTCTTTGTTTGTGATTAAACGCCTCTTTATTCTTCAGTAAATTTCACCTCTCATCATGATCGTCTGTAATGCGCCTTGATAGATTTATTTGTAAGAGTACCTCTCTGATGAAGGAGGAAGCTGTTCGGTTTATAAACGATGGAGCAGTGTCTGTTAATGGTGCTGTCGTGGTGAACGAAGCGACTCAGGTACATGAAAACAATCAGGTGGTGCTTGAGGGGCAGCGACTGAAGCCCCGTGAATTTCGTTATCTGATGATGCATAAGCCTCCCGGAACCGT
>JAPHUG010000474.1 GCA_026197195.1 Sedimenticola sp. | reverse complement strand
GGATTCGTGGCCGCTCACTCACTTCCACGTTAATGCTGAACGGTTCACCATCCCGCCAGCCCTGAATAGCCACTTTTTCGCCTGGGGCGATAACGGCGATGATATTCAGTACATCGTGTGAGCTGGTGAGTACCTTGTTATCTATTTTTGCGATGACATCGCCGGGCCGAATCCCGGCCTTGTCTGCCGGGCCGCCCTCAAGTACGCCTGAAACCAAAACCCCACGCTGCTCTTTTAGCTGAAAGGACTCCGCCAGTTCTGGCGTAATGTCCTGTCCGGCGATACCCAGCCAGCCCCGCACAACCCGGCCCTTTTTCAGGATCTGATCCATCACCCCCTTGGCCAGGGCGACCGGAATGGCAAAGCCAATGCCGTGTGAGCCGCCACTTTTCGAGAAGATGGCGGTGTTGATACCCACCAGCTCACCGTGGGCATTGATCAATGCCCCTCCAGAATTGCCCGGATTGATGGCGGCATCGGTCTGGATGAAATTCTCAAAGGTATTGATGCCGAGCTGGTCGCGACCTGTGGCACTGACAATGCCCATGGTGACCGTCTGGCCCACTCCAAAGGGGTTGCCTATGGCCAGTACCACATCGCCCACCTGGACTGCCTGAGAGCTGCCGACCGTGATGGTGGGCAGGTCCTTGGTTTCGGTTCTCAGAACCGCCAGATCGGTATCCGGATCTACGCCAGCCACCGTGGCATCCAGCGTGCGGCCATTGGAGAGCACAATACGGATCTCATCCGCATCAGCAATCACATGATGATTGGTCAGGATGTAACCTTTGTTGCTGATAATAACGCCCGATCCGAGGCTGGTTTGGCGTTTTTTTCTCGGCTGGGTCTGGAACCGGTCACCAAAAAAACGCTGAAACAGGGGGTCGTTGAACAGCGAGTTACCTCTCTGTACGGTCACTTTTGCGGTGAATATATTAACTACCGCCGGTGCCGCCTGTTGCACGGCGCTGGCATAGGAAACCGGCCCCTCTTTGTGGATCAGGGGGGCGGATGTCACGGCCGTTGGGCTGAAATCCCCCGAGGGTGAGGAAAATAGCGACACCGCAATATAGGCGGCGGCAACCCCTGCCAATGTAGAGGTTGCGATATAGGTAAAGGCTCTGTTCATGTGTCTGCCGGGTTACACTGAGTCTGTGAATAAACGCGTTAATTGTCCTATTATGCCCCATCAAACGGGGCGAGAGTGAGTGGAGCGATGATAGAGCTTAATAAACTGGAACAGTATTGCAATGAATTACTCAGCGCAGCTGAATTCGAAGACTACTGTCCCAACGGTTTACAGGTGGAGAGCGGTAAGCTCGCTATTGAGCGGATTGCCACGGCGGTTACCGCCAGTCAGGCGGTTGTTGAGGCGGCCGCAGATGTGGATCTGCTGCTGGTCCATCATGGCTATTTCTGGCGCGGAGAATCTTTGCCACTTACCGGCATCAAGGGGCGACGAATTCGTACCCTGATCGGCAATGGGACCAGCCTGATGGCCTATCATCTGCCGCTGGATGCCCATCCCACGCTAGGGAATAACGCGCGGTTGGGTGAGCTGATGGGCTTTGACAAGGCGGTGCCACTCAACAAAGGGTTGGTTTGGCAGGGCGAGTGGGCAGAGGGGGGGCAGGAGGCCTTGAGCGATCGACTGGCACAGGTACTGGGGCGGCAGCCGCTGTTCATAAAAGGGCATGGGGGTGATACCAGGCACGTTGGCTGGTGTACCGGGGCGGCCCAGAGCGCCATTGTCGAAGCCGCCGCCGCTGGCCTTGATACCTTCATAAGCGGTGAAATATCGGAGTCCACTACCCATCTGGCTCGTGAGCTGGGCATTCACTATTTTGCCGCCGGGCATCACGCCACAGAGCGTTACGGGATTCAGGCGCTGGGTCAGCATCTGGCCGAACAGTTTGACCTTACACACCGTTTTATTGATGAGATTAATCCCGTTTAGGGGTGCGCCTAAGTTGATTCGTATCAATTAAGATGGCCAGAGAGCCAGGCCAATCTTGACCTTGGACGGCTCATGTAAGAGAATGCGCCGTCTATTTTGGGGTAAATATCAGCATATACTGATTTTCACTGGCCGTTTCTGTTAAGAT
>JAPHUG010000182.1 GCA_026197195.1 Sedimenticola sp. | reverse complement strand
GTGCCTGTCTTGACTGTATTGTGCTGGAACATGAAGAAGTGCTTATTGCTGTTTGATTTGTGGCCTAAAGATAATCGATTCTGCCGCAAGTATCCAGTTCCGCTTTCCCGGGAGCAGCCGGCGGGGTGCCTTCTCATAGCCTTGCTTAATTAAAGTGAATCTAAAACTGGTCGCTAGGAGTTACTAAGGACGATGAATTTTCCGGTCAATGCGATATGTTTTGATTCCAGCACAGCACTGATGCGGCATCACTCAACCGGTATAACCAATAACAAGGGGGCTGGTATGTATGGACTTGTCAATCGTGCCATTGAAGATCTGGTGGTACAGGCACACGGCCGCGATGTCTGGGACAAAATAAAGCGTGAAGCGGGTGTGGATGTTGATGTGTTTGTGCGCATGGAGGCCTACCCGGATGAGATCTCTTATCGACTGGTCGCGGCCGCCAGCCAGGTGCTGGATTGCCCCGCTGATCAGGTGCTTGGCGACTTTGGACGCTTTTGGACCCAATATACCGGACGTGAGGGCTACGGTGAGATCCTGGATGCAGCCGGCTCAACCCTGTGGGAATTCCTGTTTAATCTGGATGAGCTGCACTCTCGAGTTGGCCTGATCTATCCCGATCTGCGGCCGCCCTCCTTCAGCTGTACCGAAGTGACCGACGATCACCTCAATCTGCATTACTACTCACAACGGGAAGGGCTTGCGCCGATGGTGGTTGGGTTGCTGGAGGGGCTGAGTCTGATGTTTGATACGCCGATCAAGATTGAACGGACGTTGCTCAAGGAAGAGGGGGCGGATCACGACGCCTTTAGCATTACTAAATATACCCGGGACTGAGATGGGTACAGGGGATTTTTGCCTTTCAGCCGACCTCTTCGCAGAGGCGTTTCCTTTTCACTTGGTCATTAACCGGCAGCTTCAGGTTGTTCAGGCTGGCCGGAGTTTGTTGAAACACTGTCCATCGCTGGTCATTGGGGGTTTGTTTACTGCGGCTTTCAGGGTTCAGCGTCCCGATCTGAAAACGGATTTCACAGGGATTTGTGCGAGTCGGAACAAAATTTTCCTTATCGCCTCGCTGGATGTTGAGGATCTCTACCTGAAAGGGCAGATGATGCTGGATGAAGCCAGGGATTGCCTCTATTTTATCGGCTCTCCCTGGCTGCATGCCAATACGGAGTTGAAGCAGTTTGGCTTGAAGCTGAAAGATTTTGCCCTGCATGACCCGGCCGCTGATTTTCTGTTTCTGTTTAAATCCAACCGCGCTGCACTTGATGACACGACTCAGTTGGCGAATAGATTGCGCGAGGAGAAAGAGTGGGCGCAGGTGACCTTGGGCTCAATCGGCGACGGGGTTATTGCGACCTCAACCGATGGACGCGTCAACTACATGAATCAAACGGCCGAGCAGATGACGGGACGCGCTCATACGGAAGTGAAAGGACAACGGCTGGAAGCGGTCCTTAATCTGGTTGATGAGATCACCCGGCACTCGCATGCTGATTTTTTAGCCAAGGCACTGGAAGATAAGGAACCGGTGCCGATGCCCACCCCTTCCTTGCTGTTACAGGCCGATGGCGAGGCGCATGTTGTGGAGGGGGTTTTGACGCCCATTCTGGATGGTCAGGGTGGAACACACGGTATGGTGATTGTTTTCCACGATATCTCTGATCGGCAGCACCTCATCAGACAGTTGGAGTTTCACTCGACCCATGATCATCTGACCAATCTACCCAATCGCATGCTGCTGTATGATCGTGCGACACAGTCGATTGCACAGGCGCGCCGCCATATCGAGCAGGTCGCCCTGATGTTTCTTGATCTGGATCGCTTCAAGACCATTAATGATTCACTGGGACACCAGATTGGTGATCAGCTGCTGAAGCTGGTAGCGGGACGGCTGAGTTCAGTGGTGCGTGAAACGGATACGGTCTGCCGCCTTGGCGGCGATGAGTTTGTCATACTGATCTCTGAGATTGATCAGTGTGACTTTGTCGGGCAGGTGGCAGAGAAAGTGCTGGATGTGCTACGTGCCCCGTTTCATGTCAGTGGCTACGTGCTTACCATTTCAGCCAGCATTGGCGTCAGCAAGTTTCCTGAGGATGCGGATGATGTTAATCGCTTACTCAAGCATGCGGATTTGGCCATGTATCAGGCCAAGACGCGGGGTCGAAATAATATTCAGTTTTTTGACCGCTCTATGGATCAACGGGCGGAGAGTCGGTTGTCGTTGGAGAACAGCTTGCGTCTGGCGCTCAAGCGAGATGAACTTCAACTCTATTTTCAACCGAAACTGGCTATTGCCTCAGGTCGTTTAACCGGTTTTGAGGCGCTGTTACGCTGGCATAGTCGTGAGCATGGCACGGTACCTCCCGATCGCTTTATACCCATAGCCGAGGAGACCGGTTTGATTGTGCCGATTGGTGAATGGGTGATTAATGAAGCCTGTCGGCAAGTGTCGGAGTGGCGGCAAGCCGGTTTTTCCGAGACGCCGGTGGCCGTCAATATTTCACTGATACAACTGACACGGGTGGATCTGGAAAAGGTACTGGTGGATGCGCTCCATCGGAATCAACTCACGCCGGATTTGATTGAACTGGAGTTTACCGAAAGTGTATTACTGCAGGATTTTGAGATGGCGATGGATGTGCTGCAGCGACTGCATGGGCTTGGTTTTACCCTCACGATTGATGATTTTGGTGTGGGTTATTCAAGCCTGAATTACCTGAACCGCCTGCCGATTGATGTCTTGAAAATAGATCGTAGTTTTGTCAACGGTGCCTGTGAAGACCGAGATGCAGAGGCCATCGTCAGGGCGGTGGTTAATCTGAGTCATGATCTTGATATCTGCGTGATAGCCGAAGGGTGCGAAACGGAGCAGCAGTTGAACTATCTGAAGCAGATAGCCTGTGATCAGGTGCAAGGTTACCTGATCAGCAGGCCCATGCCCGCAGAGGAGATCACGCCCTTCCTTGAGGCGGACTATCTATACGAAAAGTGTGTCGAGCTGGACGATTGACTCGATCACGGCATCCGGGTTGGAGAGATGGATGTCCTCGCCGTGATTGTAGCCATAGGGGACACAGACAATACCGAAGCCGGCCGCTCGCGCCGCTTTCACATCATTGGATGAATCACCAATCATCAGTGACTGTTCCGGACTTAGCTGGAAGTGGGTGGCGGTATGTGTCAATGGCATCGGGTCCGGTTTCTTCTTCGGCAGGGTGTCACCACTGGTGATCAGGCTGAAGTAGTCGTAGATGCCCAGTGCCTTGAGCAGCGGCCGGGTGAACTGATCGGCCTTGTTGGTCACACAGGCAAGATTGAAGCCGGCCTCCTTGAGTTTATCCAGACCGCTTTTGACACCGGGGTAGAGTTGGGATCGTTTGCCGTTGTGTTCTGTGTAGAGTGCCATGAACAGCGGCAGGGCACGGGCATACTCATCGGCGTCCGGTTCGCC
>JAPHUG010000199.1 GCA_026197195.1 Sedimenticola sp. | reverse complement strand
CTGCAGTCCACCGGTATTGCTGATACCGCATTCTTCGGACCTGAGCCAGAGTTCTTCGTACTGGATGATATCCGTTGGGGTGCCGACATGAGCGGTGCTTTCTATAAGATCGATTCTGAAGAGGCTGGCTGGAACTCCGAGCGCGTCTACGAAGACGGCAACATCGGTCACCGTCCCGGTACCAAGGGCGGCTACTTCCCCGTACCTCCTGTTGATTCACTGAACGACATCCGTGCCGCCATGTGTCTGGCGATGGAAGAGATGGGTGTGCCGGTTGAGGTTCATCACCACGAAGTGGCCACCGCGGGTCAGTGTGAGATTGGCACCAAATTCAGCACCCTGGTGCAGCGTGCAGACTGGGTTCAGATCCAGAAGTACGTGACCTGGAATGTGGCTCACGCCTATGGCAAGACCGCCACCTTCATGCCTAAGCCACTGGTTGGTGATAACGGTTCAGGTATGCACGTTCACATGTCGCTGGCCAAGAATGGCGAGAACCTGTTTGCTGGCAACCTGTATGGCGGCCTCTCTGAAATGGCACTCTATTACATCGGTGGTGTGATCAAGCACGCCCGTGCCCTGAACGCCTTCACCAACTCTTCAACCAACTCTTACAAGCGTCTGGTTCCAGGATTCGAAGCGCCTGTTATGCTGGCCTACTCTGCCCGTAACCGTTCAGCTTCTATCCGTATCCCGTTTGTGAACAGCCCGAAAGGCCGTCGTGTTGAGGTTCGTTTCCCTGATCCAACTGCCAACCCCTATCTGGCCTTTGCGGCATTGATGATGGCCGGTCTGGACGGTATCCAGAACAAGATCCACCCGGGTGAGGCGATGGATAAAGATCTGTATGACCTGCCTGCTGAAGAGGCTGCTGCCATCCCAACCGTTTGCCACAGCCTGGATCAGGCACTTGAGGCACTGGATGCGGATCGTGAGTTCCTGACCGCTGGTGGCGTGTTCACCGATGACCTGATTGATGGCTTCATCGCGTTGAAGATGGACGAGGTGACCCGTATCCGTATGACCACCCATCCGGTTGAGTTTGATATGTACTACAGCCTGTAAGCGTCAGCTGCAGAAACGGTAGTGAAACGCCTCCTTTCGGGGGCGTTTTTTTTTACCTGTGATAACTGTGACGCTCATCGCCGAAACAGTACGGCTGGTCTACCCGGCTATTGAGGGATACCAAGCCCTGCGCTATGCTCAGAGCTATGAGAACACTCTTCTTTTTGAGTCTGTTGATGCTGGCCTTTGCAAGCCACTCTGCGATCTATAAGTGGGTGGATAGCAGAGGCGAAGTCCACTATTCCGATACCCCCACCCGGGATGCGGAACAGATTAAACTCTCTGATCCCACTATCTATACCCCGACAGGCTCAGAATCCAGTGCCGCCCCTGCCCGGGAGAATGCCAGTACACCGACCCTAAAGCCGCTCAAATACAGCAGTTTTGTCATTGTGGCCCCAGGCAATAATGAAACTGTCCAGGCCAATGACGGTACGGTGACAATCCAGTTCGAGATCCAGCCGGGATTGCAGGCGGGCCACTATATCGCCCCGGTAGTCGATGGCAGAATTCTAAACCAGCGTGTCACCGCTCCGGTACTGGTCCTGGAAGGTGTGGAGCGAGGCTCGCACATGGTGCATGCCAGTATCCACAATGCAGCAGGCCTGCTTCAGGCTCGTTCCAATATTGTGCAGTTCTTTGTACAGCAGACTTCAGTGGTTGAAGAGGGTAAATCGCCCGATCTGCCGGATTCAGGCAGCAGTGGTGAGAGTGGTGTCGATGCACCGCAGTATACGCCGGGTGCCGCCCCTGGCTATACACCCGGCACAGGCTCTGATTTCAAGGCTGATCCAACCGACTCAACCCCGGGACAGACCAATAGCAAGTTCAACTCCAGCAGCAAGCCCATCTCTTCCACCCCAGGCCAGTCGAATCCGGCATTTACGCCGAAGTATTAAACCGCTCACGACGGGCCTGGCGCATCAAAAGACGTTACCTCAGCACCTCTATGCACTAAAATAGTGCGTAGAGGTGCTGCAAGCGCAGAACCAGAAACCCCCAACCCCTTGTGTTAGCTGACTTTAAGCCACGCTCTATATGACTGGTAATGTTGGTTCGGAACTTGCTACAGGCAAACTGATGAATGACATTGATGCGAATTTGGAGATCTACCAGCAGCGGATTCTTGAAAATCTCAGCAGTGCGGTGTTGCTGCTGGATGGGTCGCTCTGTCTGCAGTATATGAATCCCGCCGCCGAGATGTTATTTGAGGTGAGTGTTCGTCACATGATCGGAAACTCGGTTGAGTTGCTGGTTCACTGTACGGAAGGCGTCACACCGGAGAGCTTGCGTCAGGCCCTGCAGAGTGGCCATCCCTTCACCGAGCGGGAACTGAACCTGCCCCTGCCAGACGGCAAACGGGCCACCGTTGATTGCACGGTGATTCCGCTGCACGAATCAGAGGATGAGACCGGTCTGTTGATCGAGATCCAGCAGATTGACCGTCAACTGCGGATCAGTCGGGAGGAGCATCTGCTGTCCCAGCATCAGGCCGCACAGGAGCTGATCCGCGGACTGGCTCATGAGATCAAGAATCCACTGGGAGGATTACGGGGCGCGGCTCAGTTATTGGAGCAGGAGCTGCCCGATCCGGCCCTGTATGAGTATACCCAGATCATTATCAATGAAGCGGATCGACTGAAAAATCTTGTGAACCGATTGCTGGGGCCTAATAAACTGCCCTCTCTGCAAGAAGTAAACATTCACACACTGCTTGAACGTGTGCGCAATCTGGTGCTGGTTGAATCCGGTCATAAACTGGCCATTACCCGGGATTATGACCCCAGCATTCCGGATCTGTTTGTCGACAGCGACAGCATTATCCAGGCGCTGCTGAATATTCTGCGTAATGCGGCCCGTGAGATCGGCGATGATCCAGCGGGCCAGATTATTATGCATACCCGCATCCTGCGCCAATTTACCATCGGTAATCGCCGCTACCGACTGGTGGCCCAGATCGGTATCGAGGACAACGGGTCGGGTATACCTGAGTCGATTAGAGAAAAGCTTTTTTACCCCATGGTGACGGCCAGTGAAGATGGCGTAGGTCTTGGCCTGACGATTGCCCAGTCACTGATTAATCAGCATGGCGGACTTGTTGAATGCACGAGTGAGCCCGGCAAGACGTTGTTTAGTGTATTGCTGCCTGTGGAGAATCCCAATGCCGCCAAATAGTAGTGTATGGGTCATTGATGATGACCGTTCAATTCGATGGGTGCTGGAGAAGGCCTTCGAAAAGGCGGGCATGAGTGTCCGTTGTTTCCCCAGTGCAGAGGGGGTGCTTGATTCACTGCTGCAGGATCAGCCGGATGTGATTGTGTCGGATATCCGCATGCCGGGCATGGACGGTTTGTCTCTGTTGGAGCGGATCAATGAGGTCTATCCCAACCTGCCGGTGATTATCATGACCGCCCATTCGGATCTGGACAGCGCCGTCGCCGCTTTTCATGGGGGGGCCTTTGAATATCTGCCCAAGCCGTTTGATGTCGATGAAGCGGTTGAACAGGTCTCACGTGCCTGTCGCAAGAGTCGAAGCGCGGCCCTGCAACCGGATGATGAGATCGAAGCCAGCCCGGAGATCATTGGCGAAGCCCCTGCCATGCAGGAGGTGTTCCGCGCCATAGGTCGACTTGCCCGTTCCAATATCACCGTATTGATCAATGGCGAATCCGGCACCGGTAAAGAGCTGGTAGCGCAGGCTTTACATCGTCATAGCCCACGCTCCAAGCAGCCGTTCATTGCCTTGAATATGGCAGCCATACCACGGGACCTGATGGAATCCGAGCTGTTTGGTCATGAGCGGGGCGCCTTTACGGGCGCACAGGGGCGCCGCACCGGACGCTTCGAACAGGCGGATGGTGGCACGCTGTTTCTTGATGAGATCGGCGACATGCCCCCCGAGCTGCAGACCCGTCTGTTGCGGGTGTTGGCAGATGGCGAGTTTTACCGGGTAGGCGGCCATGAGCCGGTAAAGGTGGATGTGCGAATTATTGCAGCCACCCATCAAAATCTGGAACAACTGGTTAAGGAGGGCCGGTTTAGGGAAGATCTGTTCCACCGCCTGAATGTGATCAGAATACATATCCCCTCGCTGCGGGAACGACAGGAGGACATCGGACTGCTGATGCGCCACTTCCTGACACTCGCCGCTGATGAGCTGGGGGTAGAGAGCAAGACCCTGTTGCCTGAGACGGTGGCCAGCCTGGAACAGATGAGTTGGCCCGGTAATGTGCGGCAGCTGGAGAATACCGCGCGTTGGCTGACTGTTATGGCCTCCAGCCAGGAAGTGCATATCAAGGATCTGCCTCCGGAGCTTCTGGAAACGGATGAACCGAAAGAGCAGGGGGGTGATTGGCAAATAGCGTTACGCAACTGGGCTCGTAAACGCCTGCAAATGGGCCACGAGGCACTGCTGGATGAAGCGACCCCCGCCTTTGAAACCATTATGATCGAAGCGGCACTGGAGCAGACTGGCGGACGTAAGCAGGACGCTGCTAAACTACTCGGATGGGGCCGAAATACCCTGACCCGGAAAATCAAAGAGCTGGGATTAGAGGTACATGACGCCTAACTGCAGTCACCGACAGGATAGCCATAATGGATAGTAGCAGTATCGAACTACCCGGTTCTGAGATAGAGAGCATTGTGATCGAAAATGCCACGGTCGCCATACGCTTTGCACCCGCCTATATCATCAAGACCATCTCCGGTTCCACGGAACGCACCCGCTGGCGTCAGCAAGGGGTGCTGCTCTTCAGTGAGGCCGAGGTTGAAGGTGATTTACCTCCCACACCCTGTACCTGTGAGGGAGGCGATGTAGGCCAGAGCGTCTTCACCTACCGGGATATGATTCCGTTGCCTTTTGAAGGCCGGGGCAGAGCCCATTGTGAATTGAAAATCAAAGGTGCCGATCAACCCCTCAAGGTAATGGGCGAAGCGGTCAAACTGAACATGGAAGATCGGCCCTACTACATCGAGCATATCCGCACAGCCTGACAGCCGAAAACAGTCATACCAGGTTGCTAGCGGGGCAGGGCGAGGGACCGTATCGGCACCAGCAGCTCGGGTGCATCCCACTCCCGGCTGCCCAGGGCCCGAAAGACAATACGTCCCTCCTTATCCACCACATAGGTGATGGGAAGACGCATGGCATCCCAGCGGTTGGACACTTCGGTATCCCGGTCCAGTAGGACAGGGAAGTCGACCGGCTCCTCCTGCAAGTACTTCTTTACCCGCTTGGGATTCTCCCCCACATTGATCGCAATCAGTTCCACGTCGTATTGCTTCAGCCAGGCGGCCCCCCGGTTGAGTGAAGGCATCTCTTTGCGACAGGAGGGACACCAGGTGGCCCAGAAGTTGATCACCAGGACCTTGCCTTTATAGTCTGCCAGCGAGACCGACTTGCCCTGCATATCCTCCAAAACAAAGGGGGGGGCCTCTGGACGTTCATCCAGCAGGGTCAATAGCCTGGCCGCGAATGTGTTATTGAAGCCCACTAGCAAAAACGTGGTCAACAGGAGAGCGGTGATACGTGGGGAGTTCATAAAGTGGGCTACCAAGTGTTACATAGAGAGGGCTTGATGCGTGCCCGCTTAGATATTCAGCAGTGACTGGGCGTGGGCGATCTGGTCCTTGGCCTGCTCCAGAATTTTCAGGCTCATGCGGGGTGTTAATTCACCCAGCTCCAGACGGCTGTGGGCCGGAACCTCATCAATGGCGGGCAGGTGCAGTCCCTTATTGTTGCCGATATAGCTGTGCAGCTGGGCAATAATCACCAGGTCACAGTAATCAGGCTCATCGCCCTTGTTGCGCAGCCACTCCTCTGCTTCCAATGCCGTGACCACAAAATCCGTAGGGAAGCGCCAATTGTTCAGGATCATGCTACCTATCTGGGCACGCATACTGCTGGTTGCCTGATCGATCATCTTGGGCTGGGTGGATTCGTTTGGAAAATGCTTTGCGTAGTTAAGAATGGCGACCACACCGATGTCGTGCAGCAGGCCCACCAGCATGGCATGTTCCGGTTTGAAGCGACGATCCTGCTTGGCCAGCACGTAGCAGATGGCGGCCACATGGGTACTGTGCTTCCAGAGATCCTGCATGCGTTTTTGCAGCAGTTCGGAATCGGATTGGAACAGCTCTTTCAATGCATAAGAGAGTACCAGCTTGTGGGTCACATCACCCCCCAGTCGGACAACCGCTGCACTGCAGGTCTCTACCGGGTTGCGGCCACCATAAAAGGCGCTGTTTGCAGCCTTGATCAGTTTGGCGGTTATGACGGGATCAATCTGAATCAACTCGGCAATCTGATTGGCATCACTGACCCCATCTTCCAGGGCACGGCCAATACGAATGGCTACTTCCGGCAAACTGGGTAACTGCAGGCAGTCCTGTTCCAGGTCGGCCAGCAGACGGCTGGAGAGTTGGTCTTCAAAACTGGTTAATTGGGCGGGTGTTTCGCCGCTCACTTCATAGCCTTCCAGACCCGCCGGTACGTTATGGTTTCTGGTCAGATTTTCCAGGTACTCATTATCAATGGTGATATAGCTGACGTGGGTCTTGCATTTTACCTGGTACTGACGAGGGCGCAGCTGTGCAATTGGTGATTTGGCCGATCGGTCATCGGCACGGATCTCCCGTTCATGATCATCTTTTGAGATCAGGGTCAGTGTGCCGTCCAGTAGAAAATAGGTTTGCTGATCGTCACTGCCGATATCCATCAGCAGGTGATAGGGTGCGGCCTGCTTTTTTTCTGCCACCCCGGCTAACAGCTCCAATTGCTGTGCGCTGAGGGCCTGCAGCGGTATAAAACGCTTCAGTTCGTCTACGCTGGGATGAAGGGTTGATCGATCCATGGTACTCAGTCCTGCTATAAACCTGTCTGGCAGACGACAGGCTTCTGTATGGAATCGAGGATGACTCGTTTTCCTGGATTCATAGCTGCCGTGTTGTTTACTTGCTTGCCCTTTGTATCAGCAGCCGGTCTTGACGGGGCGTGGGCTGTTCAGCGTCAGGCTACCGGTGAGTTGACTGATACT
>JAPHUG010000511.1 GCA_026197195.1 Sedimenticola sp. | reverse complement strand
AACCGAATCAGGCATCACCACCTCCTGGCGGCCAGGTATTGCAGGACAGACCTATCAGATACAGCTGGCGGCTGACGATGAGTTCAAGGATTTATTGATCGACGAGGCACTACAAGAGCCACAGCGTACACTTGAGCCTGTGACTGGCCAGGTGCGCTATTTCCGCGTCCGCTATATTGAGCCAGATGGATTTGAAGGCCCCTGGGGCGCCACGCAAAGGATTGACCCAACCCCGGATGACAGCTGGATCTATACGATCCTCACCGGCGTGCTGGGCATCCTATTGATCTAAGGTGACTAACCCAGGCCTTTCGGCAAGCCGTCTGAGCAAGGGTTTACTGTTCGGACTGCTGCTGGCGCTGGGAACCGTGCTGCTGGCCTCCAGCCAGTGGCTGGAGCGTATTGACCTGCTGATCTATGATCTGCTGGTCCAACACCAGTACACAGAACCACCCGATCAGATATCGATTGTTGCGATTGATGAAAAGAGCCTGTCAGAACTGGGACGATGGCCCTGGTCCAGAACCCGGCATGCCGAACTGCTGGATAAACTCACCGACAGTGGGGCGCGTGCCGTCGCTTTTGACATCCTCTTCCCCGAACCTGAATCAATTGAAGCCGACCAGCGCTTTGCAGACGCCATTACACGCAATGGTCACACCGTTCTGGCAGTTTCTCCGGAACAGGGCAGCACCGGCGAGCTGATTTCTGAATCACTTCCCATACCCCTGCTTGCCAGCAGTGCCGCCGGACTGGGCCATGTGGATATCGAGCTGGATGTGGACGGTCTCTGTCGCAGTGTCTTCTTGAGAGCCGGACTGGGTAACCCCCATTGGCCCACCCTGGGTGAAGTGATCATACGGGTAGCCAACTTAGGGCCATTACCAACGGATGAGACAGTCGTTGCCCCGCACCCAGACCCAACCGGGATTGGTTGGATGCGATCCGGTAAGATCCTTATCCCTTTCGCCGGACCCACCGGGCATATCCGGCGGCTCTCCTATGTCGATGTGCTGGAAGGCAGAACAGACCCGGCCCTATTAAAAGACAAACTGGTGTTGGTGGGTGCCATTGCCGCGGGCCTGGGTGATGCACTATCCACCCCCGCTGCCCGCCAGCATGATCGAATGCCCGGTGTCGAGTTAAATGCCAATATCCTCTACACCCTTTTGCAAGCCAGACAAATCAAGCAGGTCTCCTCATCGACCCACTTGATATTCAGCGCGGCTGTGGTTTTAATCAGTGTGCTTTCACTGATCCTGTTACCGGTTCGATCGGGCTTCAGCATCGTCATACTCTATTACCTGACAACCCTGGCCGGGGTCACCCTTCTACTTTGGGGAGGCAAAATTTGGTTCCCTCCATCCGCCATATTAACGCTACAGCTGATCTCATACCCACTCTGGAGCTGGCTTAAATCCAGTGCAGAATCTCATACGCTGCGACATCTCACCCATCGCGTTGAACACCAGGCACGCCACCACTCCGTTACTGAGCTGCCCAATCAGACAGCGCTTGAAGAGTATCTCGAGACCGCTATTGAGCAGATGAATGAACAGCCACTTCTTCTGGGCTTGATTGTGATTAACCTCGGTGAGCTGGGACGATCAAACGATGCACTGGGTTTCGCAGGAGGTGCACAGATACTCAAGGAGGTGACGGCGCGACTTCAGCGCTGTATCCGACAGAACGATATGCTGGCTCACCTGAGTGGCAATGACTTTGTGATAGTCATCGAAAACCTGAGTGATTTTCGCCCGGTGAAAAAGATTGGCGCCCTGCTGGTACAGACGTTTCAGCAACCCTTCGACCGAGAAAAAGACGAGATCTATCTATCGGCCCATATTGGTGCCAGTATCTACCCCAATGACGGCCGTGACGCTGACACACTGATACGCAACGCCTTTACTGCCATGCTAAAGGCGCGGGATGATGAGGCCAAAGGGCTCTACTTCTTTTCTGAAGAGATCAAGGCAGAACACCTGGCCAAGACAAACCTGGAACGACTCCTGCGCCATGCCCTCGAACAGGATGAGTTGGTCATTCATTACCAACCACAAGTCTCCGCTGAGACAGGCAAGATCATTGGTGTTGAGGCATTGTTAAGATGGTATAGCCCTCAACTGGGCATTGTCGGACCGGAACAGTTCATTCCCGTAGCGGAAAGAACCGGCTTGATCATTGAAATTGGAGAATGGGTTTTATTCGAAGCCTGCCGACAAGCGCAACAGTGGATTGAACAGGGATTCTCTCCCATACGGCTGGCTGTCAATCTGTCTCCCCTGCAGTTTGCCCAACCCAATCTGGTCTCCATGGCAACCCAGGTGCTTGAAGATACCGGCCTACCCGCCCACTTGCTGGAATTGGAGATAACGGAAAGCGCCTTGATACAGGATATGTCCAGTGCAATTGAGGCGCTGACCGCCTTCAAGCAGATGGGCATCCGGGTAGCCATTGATGACTTTGGTACAGGCTACTCTTCCCTCGGCTACTTACAGCGCTTCCCACTGGATAGAATCAAGATTGATCGTTCATTTGTGAATGAGATTGGCCCCAGCTCCCCTACCAGTGAAATCATTCTCTCTATTATTCAGATGGCCCATCGGTTACAACTGGAAGTGATTGCCGAAGGTGTGGAACACCCAGAGCAGATGGCCTTTCTCAATTCACACGCCTGCGATGAATTCCAGGGATTTCTCTACGGTAAGGCCATGCCTGCTGTTGAACTGGCCACCCATCTGGAAACGAACGCCCCCCATGTCAGCCCCGACCCGCAGCATTAAACTACCCTCTGCATCAAAGAAATCGACGTGATTGCCGGTTTTTTTCCTGACTGAAGATCTTTTCCCCCGGCACAACCGCCGTCCCCGCTTTCAGTGCCTCACGAAAAGCGACAACCGACTGCAGTAGTGCATCAAGATAGTGATCGCTCTCCGGCGCTGCTTTCAGACGGCTTAAATGTGATTCCATCTCATACTGATAATGAAATCCCTGGTTAAGTGCCGGATTGGGGTGGTACTTGGCTCTCATGAATACGCCCTGTTATAAATTGAAGAGGCGCCTATTAAACCCGTCTGTTATTACAACCACGTTAAGACCGTCAGCAACAGATAACTCTAGAGCGGCCTACCGGGCTGGTGAAAAAAATCGCCAAATCAATCACCAGTAAATGATCTGAAGCAAGGAGTGGACAACCCATTCGGATGGGCGTCCCCCGACCACTGATTTTATGTCTATAGTTATATTTAGGAGGGAGGATATCCTGTCCTACCCGTTCAGTTTTCGGCTTTAGATGTGGAACAGATGAATGACTCAATCATGCGATTGCTGGCGATGTATTTCTCGCCATACGCGCTTCCACACCTGACACCGGCAAAGGATGCCAGTTGGCAGGAACGTAAGCGTGTCCACCGGATCAACCTGCTCCAATTCAGGCCTTTTTTGCGGCGTTATATCTTCCGCTCAGGCCAACTCGTACTGGGTTGCTTTGTAACCTCAGTGTTATTCGCCAGTGTCCTGCCCTTCCCGCTGCTGGCGATAGCAGCCAGTCTCGGTATCATCGTGGCGGTTATCCATACCGCATTGCTGATCTTTCTTCAGCAATCTGCCAATGATATTGCAGCCAAGGCCGGCAAGAAAAACGACGAGATTGAGTTGTAATCAACTGGTCAAAAGAACCGCTTCAACCCTTGCATAAATCAGAAGGGTGCATGCTTGGGCGTTCTGGGGAACGGGATGGCATCCCGAATATTCTCCATTCCTGTCACATAATTCAACACCCGCTCAAATCCCATACCAAAGCCAGCGTGGGGTACCGTGCCATAGCGGCGCAGATCGCGATACCAGCTCATATCACCCTCTATGCCTAGCGCCTCGATCCGTTGATCCAGCACATCCAAACGCTCTTCGCGTTGACTGCCACCAATGATCTCCCCAATTCCCGGCACCAGCACATCCATGGCGGCCACACTCTTCTCATCCGCATTGAGTCGCATGTAGAAGGCCTTAATAGCTGCCGGATAGTTCATCAGAATCACCGGACGTCCCACATGCTTTTCAGCCAGATACTGTTCATGCTCTGACTGCAGGTCCAGCCCCCATTTCACAGGAAAAACAAAAGACTCACCACTGTTCACCAGGATATCAATGGCGTCGTTGTATTCCATCAGCTCAAAATCACTGCTGATGACTGACTCAAGCCGTTCAATCGCCTGTTTATCGATGCGCTGAGCAAAAAAGGCCATATCATCTTCACGCTCATCCAGTACGGCCTTAAAAATATACTTGAGAAAATCCTCTGCCAGCCGGGCATTATCTGTCAAATCAGCAAAAGCCACTTCTGGCTCCACCATCCAGAACTCGGCCAGATGGCGACTGGTGTTTGAATTTTCGGCCCGAAAAGTGGGCCCAAAGGTATACACTTTACTGAGTGCAAGGGCATAGGCTTCCGCATTAAGCTGACCCGAAACGGTCAAAAAGGCCTCACGACCAAAGAAATCCGGCTCAAAATCAATCCCACCACCCTCGGATCGAGGAAGGTTATTCAGATCCAAGGTGCTGACACGAAACAGCTCGCCAGCCCCTTCACAGTCACTGGCCGTAATGATGGGCGTATTGACCCAGTGATAGCCCTGCTCATAAAAATAGCGATGGATCGCATTGGCCAGGGTTGTCCTTACCCGTGAAATGGCACCAAAGGCGTTGGTTCGCGGCCGAAGATGAGCTACCTGGCGAAGGTATTCGAACGTGTGCCGTTTCTTGGCAATGGGATAGGTATCAGGGTCATCCACCCAACCCACAACGACAAGAGAGGTGACCTGAATCTCCCGTGCCTGCCCCTTACCCTCTGAGGCCGACAGAGCACCCGATACCTCTACTGAACAGCCGGTAGTCAGCTTCAGTACTTCACTGTGGTAGTTTTCCAATTCACCCGGAATCACAACCTGAATGGCATCAAAACAGGAACCGTCGTAGACCGTGACGAAAGAAAAACCGGCCTTGGAGTCCCGGCGCGAACGCACCCATCCCCGCACGGTCACCTCGGTTCCCAAGGGTATGGATTCTGAAAGAAGGTTTTTTACATCATGATTATGCATACTGACCTACCCACCGTAGAGAGAGTGGTCATTATACATGGGAGTTTGGCCTGCCGCATGGCAGGTTTGCGAGATTTCAGGCGCTCTTCTCTTCTGAACTGGGCTGCGCTTCTTCACCTGGAAGGTGATGCTCGTTCAGTGCCCTGACAAGTATCTTTGCTTCGTCGCGATACTGCACGGCCAACTTTGAAATTTTTGGTTTTGAGAAGAGAAATGACTCCAGTGCACGGGCGCTCTTTACGCCGTTTTGCCACTCGCCTTTTTTCCCGGCTTCCGTTGCTACACGTGTATAGAAGAGCTGTGCCGCCATAAGTTGAAATTCAACCAGTTTTACCTGTGCTGTCTTGCGGTCCGCTGCGGGAACCGCACGGCCCAGCTGGTT
>JAPHUG010000410.1 GCA_026197195.1 Sedimenticola sp. | reverse complement strand
GAGGAGCTGGCCAAGATTGCCCGGGTGATGAAAAAGATTGACCCGGATGCCCCGCATGAGGTGATGCTAGTGCTAGACGCAACGACCGGCCAGAACGCCCTCAATCAGGCAGTACAGTTCCACCAGACCGTCGATGTCACTGGCATCACCCTGACCAAGCTGGACGGCACCGCCAAGGGCGGTATTGTTTTCGCCATTGCCGACAAACTGGGTCTGCCCATACGATTTATCGGGGTCGGTGAGGCGATTGAAGATCTTCGCCACTTTGACGGAACCGAGTTTGTAAACGCCCTGTTTGCAGAATAACTAAATAACCGCCGCACTCATGATCCATTTTGACAATGTCACCAAACGCTACCCAGGCGGGCACGAAGGCCTGAGTAACGTCAGCTTCCACATCGAACCCGGGGAGATGGTTTTCCTCACCGGTCATTCGGGCGCGGGCAAAAGTACACTGCTGAAATTGATCGGCCTGCTGGAGCGCAGTACCCGTGGGCAGGTCAGGGTAGCGGGACGCAACCTGACACGACTGAGCCGCAGCCAGATCCCTTACCACCGCCGTGAAGTCGGCATGATCTTTCAGGATCACCGACTGCTCTATGATCGCACCGTTTTCGACAATGTGGCGATGCCGCTGGTGGTGGCCGGGCTGGGCCATCTGGAGATCGGTCGCCGGGTACGCGCCGCACTGGATAAGGTCGGCCTGCTCACAAAAGAGAAAGACCTGCCCGTCACACTGTCAGGGGGTGAGCAACAACGGGTCGGCATTGCCCGGGCCGTTGTCAGCAAACCTCCGGTTGTACTGGCCGATGAACCAACAGGCAATCTAGACCCAGCCCTATCCCGCGAAATCATGACACTGTTCGAGCAGTTCAATGAAGTGGGTGTCACGCTCTTGATAGCCACCCATGATCTTGATCTGATTTCACGCATGAACCGTCGAATCCTGGTACTGGACAAGAGTCGACTGGCAAGGGACAGTGCTGCGGAGGTGGCCTGTTGATCGGTAAACAACGCAAAAAACAGTCTGCCAAGATATCTGCCCGCAGCACCCTCCGGATTGATGTATGGCTGATGCGCCATCTGCAGGTTTCACTCGCCAGTCTTGGGCGACTGGTAAGAACCCCCTTGTCGACCCTGATGACGACACTGGTGATTGGTATCGCCCTGGCGTTACCATCCGGTCTCTATCTGCTGCTTACAAATGCAGAAGCCCTGAGTGGTAACTGGGAAGGCGCTGCCAGCATCTCACTTTTCCTGACCCAGGAGACCCATGACGAGCAGACACAGGCACTGGCCGACAAGCTACGCCTTGACCCTGCCATCCTGCATGTTCAGGTCATAGAACGCTCTCAGGCGTTGGAAGAGTTCAGACAACGCAGTGGATTTGCCGATGTCCTGGCGTCGCTCAACGAGAACCCCTTGCCCTCACTGATTATTGTCGAGCCTCAACCCGAACACACCGAGCCCGCACCCGCCGAGGAACTCCTGGACCGGTTAAAGAAGATACAGGAAGTGGATTTTGCCCAGCTGGACCTGGAGTGGGTGCGCCGCTTTCACGCCATCACAGAGATAGCGCAACGGGGTGTACTGATCCTGGCCTCCCTGCTCGGCCTATCGGTTCTGCTGATCGTCGGAAACACCATTCGCCTGGAGATCCAGAATCGCCACGCGGAGATAGAGATTACCAAACTGATCGGTGGCACCAATGCCTTTATCCGTCGCCCCTTTCTTTATAATGGTGCCTGGTATGGCCTGTTTGGCGGCCTCTCTGCCTGGCTGATGGTCTCCCTCTCCCTGTTACTCCTGGATAATCCGGTCGCGCACCTGGCCGGGCTTTATCACAGTGGTTTTGAGCTCGCCGGGGCCGACCTGACAACGCTCGGACTCCTATTAGGGGGCAGTACCCTTCTGGGGTTGACAGGCTCCTGGATAGCCGTGGGTAGGCACCTGAATGAAATAGAGCCCACCTGATGCGTTATTTTTTTCCTGATTAAGCACACAAATCAGCCGTGGCATTGTTGAAACAGGATGAGATACACAAGTGTTGAGGCGCAACACCTATCGCGACTTTCATACCACCGAGCAACGGAATAAACCAGGGATTAGCGTCGCAACTGTTTGAG